>CBFGNE010000524.1:0-3766 GCA_965649995.1 uncultured Mucilaginibacter sp. | reverse complement strand
TTTTTAACATCGTAATGGTCTATGCCTCGGTTTTGGGTAGCTATCCACAAATTACCTTCGTTGTCAACTATCAGGCGGTTAGTAACGTTGCTGGATAGGGAATTAATGTCCTTGTCGTTGTGCATAAACCTAACAAAGGCGCCGGTGCGGCGGCTATACATATTTAGCCCGTTTTGCGTAGCCAGCCATATGTTGCTGTCGTGGTCTTCGGCCAGGTCATTGATCATGTTGTTGCTAATGGAATTTTCGTCCTTAGCATCATTACGAAAAGTGAGGAACTTATAACCGTCGTACCGGTTTAGGCCGTTGCGCGTGCCTACCCACATAAAGCCAAGGCTTCCCTGTTTTATGCAGTTAACGTTAATTTGGGTAAGCCCCTGTTCGGTGGTGATATGCTCAAATTTTAAACTCTCGTTTTGCGAATACGAGCAAAAGGGGATAAGTAGCAAAAAGAAGGGCAATAAAAATATTTTTGCCACTAAGAAGCGTTCGCGCATATGACGATGATTGCAAGAAACTTAAAAAATAGTTATTAATTTATGGTTATTATACCGATGGTATACGTGCATTACGTTTTAAAGTTACTAAATGTTGTTGATACCTAAGGTACGCACTAACAAGCTATTAGGGATAGAAAACCCACTGAGTTTAGTTTATGCCCGCTACGGTGTGTAACAAAGCCTGGCCGGGTGGCGCCGATCGGTTATACCTCAACAGCACTTATTGCACAAGGCCGAAAAACACCGCAGGCAGTTTAGTTTGCTGCATTTCCAGCCCTCTCCCCCATTTTCTACTACAACCTCAGCAGATTCGGCTACATCTTCCTTTTTACTAAGCCCCACCTTTGTATCATCAAAAACATACAGAGATGAAAATCACATTGACAGGTTCGTTAGGGCACATAGGTAGGCCGCTAACAGAGGAATTAGTGCAAAATGGCCACGATGTTGCGGTGATTAGCAGCAAGGCCGATAAAAAGGCAGCTATTGAAGCGTTAGGCGCAAAGCCGGCCATAGGCTCGTTGGAGGATTTAGGCTTTTTAACCCAAACATTTGCCGGTGCCGATGCCGTGTACACCATGGTTCCTCCCGCCAATTACTTCGACCATAGCCTTGACTTGGTGGGCTATTACCACCGCCTCGGGAACAATTATGCCACGGCCATTAAGCATACCGGGGTAAAGCGGGTGGTTAATTTAAGTACCGTTGGCGCACATTTGGAAAAAGGGTCGGGCATTTTGATAGGTGCACACGATGTGGAGCAGATATTGAATGCCTTGCCTGCGGAGGTTGCCATTACGCACATGCGCCCTACCTCATTCTACTACAATCTGTACGCCTACACGCACAGCATCAAAAACGGCGGCGATATTGCTACCAACTACGGCGTTGGGGATATTATCCCCTGGGTGTCGCCCATTGACATTGCCACGGCCATTGCCGAAGAAATAAGCACGCCGTTTATGGGCCGTAAGTTCCGTTATGTGGGTAGCGAGGAGCTCACCGGGCCGCAAACCGCCGCTATTTTGGGGAATGCGATGGGCAGGCCGTTACAGTGGATCTTGATCAGCGACGAAAAAATGCTGGATGGTTTAAAGCAAGCCGACATGCACCCTGGTATTGCTGCCGGTATGGTAGAAATGTTTGGAGGCCTGCGCACCGGGCTTTTATCCGAGGACTATTTCCGCCACAGGCCAGTGCTTGGCAAAGTAAAACTGGCAGATTTTGCCAAAGAATTTGCAGCAGTTATTAAACAATAATCCCTAATAATAAGTATCTTGTATTATGCCAGGCACACAACCAATACGGTTTAAAACCATAAGCGAATTTCACAAGTTTAGGGGGTTGCCCAAGCCAGAGCACCCGCTGGTGAGCGTGATAAACCTTGAGGACGTTACCGAGCTGCCCTCCGGAGAGATGAGTATGGTTAAGGATTTTTATTCTGTAGCGCTAAAAAGAAATTTTAACGTGAAGATGAAATATGGCCAGCAAACGTACGATTTTGACGAAGGCACCATGTTTTTTATGGCACCGGGCCAGGTGCTGAGGCTGGATGTAGAAAAAGCTACCTTATTAAAGCAGTCGGGGTGGATGCTCTTGTTCCACCCCGACTTTTTATGGAACACGCCCCTCGCTAAAAACATTAAACAGTACGAGTATTTTGATTACGCAGTGAATGAGGCGCTATTCCTGTCGGAGAAGGAGGAGGCCATTATTACCGGTATGATGCAAAACATCCAGCAGGAGTACCAGGCCAACATAGATAAATTCAGCCAGGACATTATTATCGCCCAGATAGAGTTGCTCCTCAATTACTCCGACAGATTTTACCACCGCCAGTTCATCACCCGCAAAATGGCAAGCCACAGCATTCTCAACCGTTTAGAGGAACTATTGGCGGCTTATTTCAACAGCGATGCCTTGTTAAAACAAGGTTTGCCAACCGTGCAATACGTTGCCGATACGCTAAGCATATCACCCGGCTACCTAAGCGGGTTGCTGAAAGCATTAACAGGGCAAAGCACCCAGCAGCACATTCACGAAGCGCTGATAGAAAAAGCCAAGGAAAAACTCTCCACAACAGGCCTATCGGTAAGCGAGATTGCTTACGGGCTGGGGTTTGAGCACCCGCAGTCGTTCAGCAAGCTGTTTAAAACCAAAACGCAGCTTTCGCCGCTGGCGTTTAGGGCATCGTTTAATTAAGTTAATGCTGCAATCCGTTTAAATCCAAACTATACTACGCACCCCGTGTTGTATTTATATGAAAACAAGTAACGTAATATTGCAAACTGTGGGCCTGGGCGCTGTTGCAGGTATGCGCGCTACCATGGCGCCAATGGTTGCCAGCCATTATTTAAGCAACCACCCTAACCCGGCGTTATCGCGTTCTTCGTTACGGTTTATCCAATTACCCGTTACGGCCATTATTACCAAACTGCTTTCTGTTGCCGAGATCACCGGCGATAAAATACCCAACGCCCCCAACCGCATTGCCCCGGCGCAATTGCTGGCACGCGTAGCCTCGGGCGCGTTTGTGGGTGCAACCATATTCAAGGCAAACAGGCTAAGCGTTGTTGATGGTATTTTGCTTGGCGGCGCGTCGGCACTGGCTGCTACATTTGCCAGTTTTTATTTGCGCAAGTATGCCGATAAATTACCCTTTGCAAAAGGCCCTATTGCCGGCACCGTAGAAGATGTAGTGGCTTTGGGTACAGGGATATCTATACTTAAAGCGTAGCTAATTTACAAAGCGGCAGGCTTGCGCTTATCGGGCGGTAAAGCCTGGTACTGTTTGTAGCTATCGCTGAGGTAAACCAACAGGTTAAAATCGTTGCGGGTAAATACTGCCACGCCTGGCGTGTACAAACTGATAAAATTGTCCAGTTCATCGCCATCCAGCGGAACATATTTCCTAATGGTTTGCCGCGTAAATATTTCGTGGATGCGGTCCATGGTATCAAAATCGCGCAGCTTCTTTTCCAATTTCGCTTTGTCGCGCTCGCCTTTTTTCCAATAATGCACACGGATGTTGATGCCTCCGTCTAAGTTGCCCTTGCGGTCGCGGTGGTAAACTATTGGCTGGCCGTGAAACTCCGGATCGTAATCTTTAAACTTTTTTGCCAATTCGGTAGTAGAAATATTTACCTGGCTAAGTTCTATTTTCTGTGGCTCTAAAAATATTTCGGTACTGCTAAGGCGAGTTACCAGTACCGTATCGTTTTGGTAACCAAAGCCTCTAAATAAAACCAGGTCGCCGGCTTTAGCGG
>CBFGNE010000523.1:0-3771 GCA_965649995.1 uncultured Mucilaginibacter sp. | reverse complement strand
CAGGCTTTACAGCTGGATGCACGTTGAAAAACAAGAATTTACTTACGCCATGTACTTCGCCGTTAGGGTATTTAACATAGGTACGTCTGCGCGATGCTGTTGCCGAATAGCCCCCCGCATTAAGTACATAATCGTTAAACGATTTGCCCGGGCTGTAAACAACCGCGCTCGGAAAAAGTACATCGCCGTTTACCCAAACCAGCTCTTGCTTTTTCGGTACCCTTATAACGTCGTTATCTTCTGCTATCAGGTCCGTTCTGCTGCCTGGTGTTTCTAAAATCTCTTTCAAATTTATGCCAACAAAATTATTTCTTGCTGGTGTATCAATCGTGGTAGAATCTTTATTTGCTTGTTTTAAACGGCTCAATTGTTCTAAACGCTCTTGTTTTACGGCATTCGTATCTACCCCTTTTTTATTAACGCCTAAAATAGCTAAGTCGTTGCGCCTGAGGCTGGCACCGTCAGCATCGGCCGATGCTGTTAACCCTCCGGCACGTTTTATCAGGTCTGATATTTTCTCGTTCTTTTGCTGTATAGCATAATACCCAGGGTATAGTACTTCACCCTCTATTTTAACGGTACTTTGTTTTTCGTATCCCGGCTGGCTATAAACAGATACGATATCGAAAGGTTGTAATTTAAAGTTTGCCGAACCATTTTTTAGCTGTGGATCAACGTCGATATTAAACACCTGCGCAAGGTTACTGGTTTTTGATGCCGGGTCGCTATCTGTAACACGGCGGGCAACTTCAACCCTTTTTGCACTTGCACCATCAGTAAAACCTCCGGCTTTAACAATCAGGTCCTCTACGCTCATATTTTCCGCGAAAGCAAAGTTACCCTGGCTGCGTACTTCTCCCTTAATAGTAACATTGTATTCGTTGCGGAGATCGAATATAGAAGATATCCTAACCACATCTTCGCGCTGCAGTAAAATATCGGGCGTGGTTTTGTTTAATATTCCATTCACGTCGAAGGAGATCAGTTCGGTAGTATTATCGGGTTTTAACCTGGTTATGCTTCCGCGGCCGGTAAATGCATCCTCTTTTAGCCCCGCTGCGTTTTTTATCAGTTGCGATAAGGTTAACCCTTTTTGCAACTCGTACTCGCCGGGGCGAAAAACGGCTCCATTTATAGTAACGCGGTTCTCATAACGCTCCAATATCTTTTCTACAGTAAATTTATCTCCGCGCAGCGGGATGTAATTTTTATAATCGGCCTCAATCACATCGCCAATACGGCGTTGCTGATCGCTTATTTGCGAAACTTTTATACGGGCAGTGTAAGCCTGATCGGTAAAGCCGCCGGCAAACCTAAGCACATCCTGCATAGCTTCTCCGCTTAACACTTCAAACAAAGCCGGGTGTTTCACTTCTCCCACCAGTTCTACACGGGTACGGTAGGTAGGCACGCGTATAATGTCCTGATCCTGCAAGGAAATATTATCTTTTTGGTCGCCTTTTACTAAAAAGTCGTAAACATCCAGGCGGCGGACGATACGGTTATTGCGGATGATCTCTATCTGGCGGAAAGAGCCATTGTTGTTTGGCCCCCCTGCCGAATATAGCGCATTAAACACCGTGGCCAGCGATGGTAAGGTATACGTGCCCGGTTTTACAACCTCGCCCACCAATATCACCTTTATACTGCGGATATTCCCGAGGCTTACCTGCACAGTTGTGCCCCTGCCAACGGCATAATTATTTGCAGCAAGTTTGCTTTTAATAGATGCTGTGGCCTGTTCTATTGTTTTACCTGATACATTAAGTATACCCACGCCCGGTATATTGATGTTTCCTTCCGGCGATACGTCCAGTTTCCAGTTAACCAGCGAAGCACCATACACGTTGATGTTCAATTGGTCTTCGGGGCCAAGGATGTAGTTTACCGGGGTAGCTATTTTTAAATTAGGTTCAAACGTAATATTGCTGTTGCGGAAAAGGTTTGCGCCAAAAATTTTTGTGGGGGTAGTGCCCGGTAAGTCAAGCGTATCGGGCTTGTAATTTAAGCTGCGATTGCTTTGCTGGGCCGGTGTGTCCTGTTGTACGTCGGTACCTGTAGCTGCTGCCTTGCGTATCGCTGCAATACGTGTTTGCAATACCTGGCTCTGCTCGGCAGAAAGGCCGCGGCCCTGCAAGGTTTGCAACAATTGCGTATCCGACATTCCGGTTGCCTGGGCCTGTTGTAAAACCTGGCGTAATTGTGCGTCAGAAAGGTCGTTTACATTTACGTTTGATAAGTTTTGAGGGATATTTTGTGCCTGTGCAGGTATAAAAGCCGCAAGGCAGAATGTAATAGTAAGTAGTAATAGGTAGTGTTTTAAACTATTCATATCGAGTTTAAGAGATAACGCTGCGCTTAGGTATAAATATGGTTAAATAACTATAACCCTCTTTGCTGAAAAAAGTATCAAACATAACATCGGCAGGCTGTTTAAGTGTACAAATATATACTAAATTTTGAAGGTTAAACGCAAAAGTTAACGATGCCTCTGTTAACTGTAAAGCGCGTAAATTGTTTTAAGCATGTTAAAAAAACGGCCCAATAATTTATTAAGTGCCTGATAGCGGGCGTAAAAACATTAATTTTGCGCGATGAATTATTTTGATTTTTATAACATACCGGAAACTTTTCGGCCAGACTTGGCTGTAATAAAAAAGCAATTTTATGCTTTAAGCAAGCAATTCCATCCGGATTTCTTCGCTAACGAGGATGAGGCGCGCCAGCAGAAAATACTGGAACTATCTACCTTAAATAACAAGGCTTACCAAACGCTTTCCGACCAAAATAAGCTGTCGGAATACATATTAAAAGAGCACGGCCTGGTAAATGAGGGCGCAAAACCACAACTGCCTGCAGATTTTTTGATGGAAATGATGGATATTAATGAACGGCTGATGGAGGTAGAAAATGCAGGGCAGCTTGCAGAAGTTACGGCTGAAGTGCTTGCTATTGAGGGTGATATAACCGAAGAAATGGCGAAATTAACCAATGGGTACGAGGGCTTGGATGTTACCGCCAGGGAAAGCCGGCTAAATGAAATTGCAAATATTTACTATAGGCAAAAATATTTGTTGCGCATTAAAGAGAGTTTAAATACATTTGCAACCCGGTTTTAAGCAATTAACATTGCAATACCACTAATGCCCAGCTGGCGGAATTGGTAGACGCGCTGGTCTCAAACACCTGTGGGAAACCGTGCCGGTTCGACTCCGGCGCTGGGTACAAAGCTCTCCTGAGAAATCAGGAGGGCTTTGTTGTTTTTTGGATCAGCCAAATCAATTAAAAAAGCCCTAAAACAGGAAAACGGAAGCCTACTCTTGCGAATTGACTTCCGTTTCCTTACTTCGTAACCGGCCATAGCCGCTCAGAAGCACCAAGTTTTGTGTAAAATTAACCGGCCCGCTCTCCTCTTTGTTAATTGCTAACGCTGATGCACCCATATTCCTGCGAATGCTGATGACCTCAAATGTTGGCACCTGATGCTGACTTTGTCAGTCTCCTTGCGGAGGCCTCTCCTTCAATGCCGCCTGTAGCGCTGATCTATCCATCGTTCCTTGCAGAATTCCGGTTAGGGCATACTTGCGGACCTTTGAACTCGCCATCCTCCCGAGGGGAAGTCGACTCTGTCGTTATCCGTGCAACGCTGATGTATCTTTATTCTCAGAGAACCAAGATTTACCATTGTTTGCTAACGCTGATTGCTTCGAGGCCATTATCTCGTTTGCCGTTCTCCGTAAAGTGTGGCAAAACCCATAATACCCCTTTAAT
>CBFGNE010000522.1:0-3772 GCA_965649995.1 uncultured Mucilaginibacter sp. | reverse complement strand
ATTAAACTAAGGACTTGGTTTAATACCGGCTGTCCGGTAAAAAAAGTACTTTTGCTCATGTTGATTGTTTTTGTGTGGTAACTCAAATATATCAACACGAAGGGGTAGCCCTGGCTACCCCTTTAATTTTACCTTAAAAATATTTTCCCCGGACAACAGTGAATTTATTTCGGCACCCCACATGCAAAGTTGGCGATATGGAATGGGGCTTGCATGATTGCTTTTATGATGGGGTGTTGAAACAAGTTCCACATGACGTTATTTATTTAATGCCTTATCCTATTTCACCACTATCCCCACAAACATATTGCCCACCCAATTAAATGGCGCAAACAGCCCGTAGATAAGTTTGGCTGCCGGCAGCTGCATGCCTTTTGGGAGTTTGCCGGCCAGTTTTGATACCATAAGCCCGTGGTCCCAAAAGCGGAGCACTTTTACTTGTTTGTAGTTTTTAAGCAAATAACTTTTAACAGCCTGGGTAAAGCTGTTTTTATCCCAGCGGTATACGTAGTTTATGGCATCGCCCTGTTCCTCCCACTCGGTGCCTATAAGGTTGCCTATCAGGCTGTCGAAAGGTTCTATTACGATAACCGCTTTCCTGGCCACGCGCAGCATCTCGGTAAAACCGGTAACCGGGCGCGGCAAGTGGTGCAGCCCATCCTGCACAACTACCAAATCGTACGAAGCATCCGGCACATCCAGGCTCTCGCCGTTCAGCATCATGGTGGTAATAGTGGGGTCGAACTCGTTGCAAATTTTGAGGGAGTTTTCCGAGATATCGCTAACGGTAACATTAGTAAAGCCGTTCTTTTTAAAGAAAAGTCCTTCACCGCCTACGCCGCCACAGGTAAGCAATACGCTCCACTGGCGGATGTTGGTGTTGCTTTGCTCAAGGACAGCAAGGGCTTTCAGCAGGCGGCGGTCGCGCAGGTACCGGGTAAGCGGATTGGTAGTGGTATGAAAATCGAATTCCGATTTCTGTTCCGGCGCGTAAATTTCCTCGTAAGCGTTTTGCTGCTGTTTAACCTGCTCAAGCATTGGGTAAGTTTTTAGGGGAAAGATAGGAATTTTTAGGAGAAGGAGGAAGTTTGCGAATTTTAACCACGACCTTGAGTATTAATTATCAATTAAATTTGGATTTGAAAAACATTTCTTTGTAGCTTTATATCAACCTAAACACCAAGTCTCTTTTTTATCACAATTAAAATTTAAAACTTATGGCCATTATATCCGAGTTAACTCCGCTTATTTTCACAGTTGACCCTTCTAATCCCTCTATTTATACTTCTAATATTGCGCCCAACCCAATTTCGTCTGCTATGGTTTGGGTGGGTACTCAACTCAAGATACAAGGGGCGGATTATACGATAAGCACCGATGCCTTTGGGAGATACACCATTTTCACATTCGGGGCGTTACCTGGAAGTATTCCTACCGGTATAGGTGGGAACAACAGCGTAGCGTATGTATCTTCGTTTGGTGCAGTTGGAGATGGCGCTACCAACGACACCACAGCTATCCAGAACGCCATTAACTCAGGCGCACCAGAATTGATTTTTGAGCAAGGGCGTACGTATAAAATTACCGATGAGCTTACTATTGCTACACCCATTAAAATAGATTTCAGGAATGCTACCTTAAAAGCCGGCGTTTTGAAGAACAGGATGGTAAATATAACCTGTAACAATGTTACGCTTTGCAATGGCACGCTGGATATGAATGGTTTTGTCAAAAACGGGATTGACGCAAACGGCGGTGTAGGTGGCTTAAGCAATTTATGGCTTACTGACTTGAATATACAAAATCAGTATGCTTCGGCCAGCAATCTGGATGGCGGTCTGTATTTAACCGCTTTTAATAATGTGTATATAAACGGCGGCATTTATACCAATATAAATAACGCGGGCATATCGGGCTCAACAGACCATTCGCCGGCGCTTAAATTTATCAGCTGCAGTTATATTTGGATAAATAATACCGAGATAAACGACGCAGGCGTTGGTATTAATTGCTATGATACAGAACATCTGTTTGCTTCGGGCGTTAAAATGGAGGGTATCAATAACAATGGCTATTACATTCAGTACAAATCTACAGATATCGACATATCGGGCGGATATGTACGCAACTTTAAAGATGCCGGAGTAACGTTTAAAATAGATAGCAAATACTCTGCCAGCAAATACGACACTTCTGTGCGTGTACGGGGAGTAGAATTCAGCAACACGGAGGATTACCTAGCCGACCATCCCAGTGATGTTATGAGTGGTATCGTCTTACGAACAGGATCGGGCCTGCTGGTTTCTGATTGCGTTTTCCTCAATTGCGGAACGGCAATGTCGCAAACCGACAATTTTGCGGGGTGCAGTTATGTAGACTTTCATGATAATATCATCATTAGCCCAAGGCGGAGTTCGGCAATCAGTGTTGAAGATGGCGATAACATTGATATCCATCACAACAAGATCAGTTATATTACAGGGCCGTTTGTTGCTTTACGTTCTTTAACAGTATCGGGCACCACAGCCACAGCCACCACCGTAGCGCCGCACAACTTATCGCTTAATGACGAGGTAACAATCAGTGGCGCTGTTGAAACCGGTTATAACACTGCTCGTACTAAAATCGACGTTACCAGTGCTACTACATTTACTTACACCGTTACCTCGGGCCTACCTACCCCGGCAACAGGACTTATATTTGCAACGTGCCTCTTAACGGTAGGGCCAAAATCTACGGTATTTTCCCTAACGTGTTCAGGAATGACCGCGACTTTAGTTACCAGCCAGCCGCATAATCTAATAACAAATGATACCGTAATAATCTCAGGGGCAGCCGAAAGCGGTTATAATACGGCCGGTGCAACCATTACCAGAATAAACGATACCACTTTCACCTATGGGGTTCCTTCCGGCACACCAACATCAGCAACGGGCAATATCAAGGTGTCGTACACTTGTGCCGTGTCTGGCATAACACGTTCGGGCACCACAGCCACTGCAACAACAAGCGTAGGCAATAGCTTATCAACTGATGACCTTGTAACAATAACCGGTGCCTTGCCCGTGGAGTACAACGAAACAACGGTTATTACCGTTGTAAACACCACCGATTTTACATATGGTGTAGATGACACTTTAACAACACCGGCAACAACACTCACCTCTATAAAAGTAACCCGCCTGATAGTTTCAGAACCGGCCTACTTCGACCTATCCTTAAGCGTTGTAGGGGCGCTTGCCACTGCAACATTAGGCGTAAGTGATTTAGCGACCGGAGATATCGTTTGTATCCAGGGGGCGTCTGAAACCAGGTACAACACCCTTGGCTCATCCATTACAGTTACCGAAAGCACAGGTAGCAGTACCAAATTTACTTATATAGTTCCTTCCGGTATAAGCACCACAGCAACAGGTACAGCCACCCGGATCAATACAGCTATGCCTAAATTGCTGCTGACCTCTTTAACTTCAAGCGGCGGCAGCACTACCGCAACAGCCGTTACCAACGGCCCTCACAATTTAACTACAGGTAAAATGGTGTCGATCAGCGGGGCCTCTATCTCTGGTTACAATTTAAACGTTTCTATAACGAAGGTAAATGCCACAACCTTTACTTACTCAATCGCGTCAGGCTTATCTGACCCAACAGGGGTAATTATTGTGACTTTACCGGTGCAATCTTATGTGCTGAGATTTAATAATGTAACAAATTCAACCATTACAGATAACAAAATATACGGTAACAACAATATCACCACGGCATTTTCCAT
>CBFGNE010000521.1:0-3775 GCA_965649995.1 uncultured Mucilaginibacter sp. | reverse complement strand
GAAATAAGTTGCTACGAAAAATGCGGCAAGGCCCTGCTTCCATCCATGCTGCTGCAGCCCCTGGTAGAAAATGCGATAAAATTTGGCCTTTACGATACTACCGGCGAAGTAACCATCAGCATCAGCGGCGAACTGGAAGATAACTACCTCATCATGACCATCCAAAACCCTTACGATTCGCAAACATCAAGGCCTCGCAAAGGTACTGGGTTCGGGCTTAGCGGGGTGCAACGGAGGCTTTATTTGATATTTGCCCGCAATGACCTGATGGAAACCCACGCAAATGATGATATATTTACAACCATTATAAAAATACCGCAGTTATGACACGCGTTTTGATTATTGACGATGAGCCGTTGGCACGTATGGTTGTACTGGAATACTTGCAGGCTTTCCCCCAAATAGAGGTTCTGCAGGAATGCGGCGACGGCTTCGAAGGCCTAAAAGCCATTCAGCAGCACCAACCCGACCTGATATTCCTGGATGTGCAGATGCCCAAAATAAATGGCTTTGAAATGCTTGAACTGGTGGAGAACCCGCCTGCAGTGATATTTGCTACCGCCTTTGACGAATTTGCCATAAAAGCATTTGAAGCCCATGCGGTTGATTACCTGTTGAAGCCTTTTAGTAAAGAACGCTTTGTAAAGGCAATAGACAAATATTTATCGCACGCCGCTGCCGGACCTGCTGCCGCTGCAAAAACTACCGAAACGTTGCTGGAAATAGCAGCACAATCTCCTGCGCAAAACGAGCGTATTGTGGTAAAAACAGGCACCAAAGTAAAGATCATATCGGTGCAGGATGTAGAATACCTTCAAGCCGACGACGATTACGTAAGCGTAATTACCGCCGAAGGCGCCTTTTTGAAAAATAAAACCATGGCCTTCTTCGAAAAAACCCTTGACCCAAGGTATTTCGTGCGCGTTCACCGCTCCTATATCATTGCCATACAGCAAATTACCCGTTTAGACCCTTACGAGAAAGACAGCCACCTGGCCATCCTTAAATCCGGCGCAAAAATACCGGTCAGCAAAACCGGGTATGTAAAATTGAAGCAGGTATTGGGGATATAGTAGGATTACGGATTGGAAATTTTCGATTTCGGATTTATTTTATCGGTTCCTACCACGAGGTTAGCGAAGTGTATTTCGTGGCCGGCATGGTTTGAGTTTCCAACTACAGGTTCAAAATCCGAGGCGGTAAAACAACCGTTCATCATATTTAAAATCTTTTAAATTGATTTTAATAGAATATAAATTCGATTAATTTAAAATTACAAAATTATATTTTGAAAAGTCGATGCTATAACTAATAACTTAGGTATATTGGGCAACCAAAATCCTGACCATGCCCAAGTTACTATTCATCCTTCTCCTATCGTTTTTAACCCTAACAAAACCCGCCGCCCTACCCGATAGTAAACGTGCCAGCGATGCACGCACAACCCTTTGGCCAAAACTGCAAAAGGAGCTTACTGATGGCGGTTTCAATAGCAACTACCGCCTTTACCTGCGTATATTTAAACAAACGGACCAGTTTGAGGTGTGGGCAAAGAGGGGTACTAAGTACGCCTTGTTTAAACGTTACGACATCTGCTACTACTCCGGCGGCCTTGGTACCAAAACCAAACAGGGCGACGGCAAAAGCCCCGAAGGGTTTTACACTATTACTGCTAAACAGCTCAACCCGGTAAGCAATTACCACCTGGCCATCAATATTGGTTATCCCAATAAACTCGAACAACAAAAAGGTTACACTGGCAATGCCATTATGGTACACGGTAACTGCGCCTCTATAGGCTGTTACGCCATGACCAACCCCCGCATCGAAGAGATATACACACTGATTTACAAAGCCTTATCAGCTGGACAGGACAAGATAAACCTGGATATTTTCCCCTTCCAAATGGATGATTACCACATGCAGGTCTTCGCTTCCTCGCACTACCTGCCCTTCTGGAAAACCATGAAACCGGGGTACGATCTGTTCGAAAAAAGCCGGGTACCTGCCATGGCCAGTGTGGCCGGGAGGGAATATCGTTTTGGAAAATGAGCCATTCAACTTCGTACGATCCGTACACTTCCGTACAGTTTCGTACAACTTCGTACAGTTTCGTACAGCTAATTTGCCGATGCCGAAAACCGGAGAAAATCGGAGGTTTTTCGGTGTTTTTCTTTGCTTTTCTGTGGCTTTCCGGTCAAATCAAATTTAAGCCCATTTTTCAGAAAAAAGGGGATAGTTTGGGTTATTGATTCCCGACAACGCCGGAAAGTTTTTTTCAGGATACCCCTGATGCGGATTTAAAGGCCGGGCTGATAAGATCACATCAGCAACACCTTCCAGGCTTCCTCCACCAGGCCGTTATCCAGCAAATGTTTGGCGCGCAGGTGCAGCTGTACTTCGCGGGTTTGGCTATCGCCGATGGTGGCATCAAACAGTTCTTTTATTTCGTCGCTTTGGGCGAAGGCCTCCACCTCCTCATCCGTCGGCAAAAACTCCACGTTGCCCAGTTGCCCCAGGTTGTTGCCGGTAAGCACTTTGGAATTGCGGATGGCATACGGGATGGCATCCACACCAATACCGATGGTACGCACGGGCTTTGCTACCTTAAACAGGTTATCGGCAGTAACACGGCAGTACCAGTCGCCACCGAGCCGGGCCACCAGGTCAATTTTCTCCTGGTCTATTTTGCCGGTATCATCTAATATATCTTCGTTGATGTGGATCAGCTTTATTTCGGCAATTACCAAATTACCCGCGCCGGGTCCATCTCCAAGACTGATCACGTCGGTCACCAGGCACTCAAACTGCACCGGCGATTCGGCAACGCGGGGTGGTTTAACCAGTTCGGATGGTAGTGGCGTTAATCCCGATTTAATAAATTCATCCACCCCCGCCGGGTACTCCACACTGGATAGCGAAACCTGCTGCACAATATCGTAGTTAACGATATTTATGACGCACTCGGGCACCAGCTTTATATTCTCCAGCGTATGCTTGGTGGTATTATCCCTAACCCTCCGCGCCGGCGAGAACACGCAAACCGGCGGATTGGTGCTAAACAGGTTGAAAAAGCTAAAGGGGCTCAGGTTCACATTCCCTTCTGCATCCACGGTAGATGCCAGGCAAATTGGCCGCGGCGCTATGGCGTAATGCAGGTAGTTCTGCAATTGCAGCGGGGAGAGGTCGGCGGTTTTTAGTGTTAGCATGCGCGTGATATCTTCATACCGTCATTGCGAGGTACGAAGCAATCTCCCGGTGAGCAGGTGCGCCTTGCAAGTCGCTTGTCCTGCGTAGAGATTGCTTCGTACCTCGCAATGACGTGTCTTTTTTATTTTTTTAATGCGAGTATTGAAAACTCGCTCTCACTTTTCTTAATAATATTCCCCAGCATACCCAAGCCGGTTATTTCCATCTCTACCAGGTCATTGGGTTGCAGCCACTGGGTCTGGTAGTTGGCGTCGTTTAGCAGGCCTGTGCCGTTGAGTTCAAGGAAGCAACCCGTACCCACTGTCCCCGAGCCGATCACATCGCCGGGCAGCACATCGCAGCCGTAGGCACAGCGCTCTATGATCTCGGCGAAGGTCCAGTCCATATCAGCCATGTTACCGCTGCTTACTTCTTTGCCGTTTACCACGCATTTCATCTGCAGGTTGTAGGCGTTGCCGGTGTGGCCGGGTTTGGCATCCGTTTTATATTGCTCCAGTTCATCGGGTGTAACCAGCCATGGACCAATTACGGTAGAAAAATCCTTGCCTTTTGCCGGGCCAAGGTT
>CBFGNE010000520.1:0-3781 GCA_965649995.1 uncultured Mucilaginibacter sp. | reverse complement strand
TTATGCAAGATATACCAAAAACAAACTCAGCCACGGTAACTGCAACTATAAACCTGCTACCGGTAGGAACCATAATGCCTTTTGCAGGCAATACGGATAAGATAGCAAAGTTAAGCGGACAGGGCTGGATGCTATGCAACGGCGCACGATTAAACAAAATCCAGTATCCCGATCTTTTTGACGTTATCGGGCATTCCTGCGGGGGAGACGACCCCAATTTTTGTTTGCCCGACCTGCGCGGTATGTTCCTGCGCGGCGTAGACGGTGCCGATACCGACAGCCACGATCCGGATAATGGGTCGCGAACCAGGCAAGGCTCTACAACGATTGTACCTAACGGGGTTTTAACCCGGCAGGAGGACGAGTTAAGAAAACACGCACATAATTTCCCCCAGCGTGCGCATTACGATAGTGTGTTTCAAACAAACGGCTCCGGTGGTTATTATTTCGCAAACATTGCACCGATAGAAGGAACAACCCACGAAACTCCCGGCAAAGAAACACGGCCTAAAAATGTATCAGTAAACTATATCATTTTTGCAGGGTTGCCAAAATCCTGATTTAAACCAAGCTAATAATATGGAAACCATAGTTGATGCAATTACCGCTTTGGCAAGCTCCCCCGTAAATATTTGGCCAATAGGCATGATAACGCCTTTTACCGGGGACGTTGAAAAAATAACCGGTTTGAATGCTCAGGGTTGGTTCTTTTGTAACGGGGCGGAATTAAATGAAAATGAATACCCGCGCCTTTTTCAAATATTAGGGAACACCTGCGGCGGAACCCGGCCAAAATTTTGTTTGCCCGACCTGCGCGGCGTGTTTTTACGCGGGGTTGACGGCGAAGGCGCAATAAGCCGCGACCCGGATGCGGCTACACGCAAAAGCCATATATCTGCAGATATAGTTGGGAACCAAGTGCTTTCGCGCGAGGATAGTGAGCTAAAAGAGCATACCCATATCACGCCCGATACCACAAAGTTCGTAAGTGTAGAAAAGGCATGTGGTATTCAGTATGGGCTTACAACGGTTTCGTTTGAAAGATTCGAAAGGCCCGGAGCAAGGATTTCTACTACGGAAACCGGCGGTAATGAAACCCGTGCGGTAAATGTATCGGTAAACTATATCATTTTTGCTGGCCCTGCTGCAAAAGTAGCGTCAAATAGGCTGCTTAACGATCTGATCGTATAAGCGGCAGCTAACTCACGCCATTAAACTTCATAAATTGATAAACCATGGAAAATAAAAAGCAGGAGCCGCAGGCAGAGATGGCAGTAGCCGCCCTTGTGAATTTATTGCCGGTAGGCACAGTAGTCCCTTTTTCCGGCAACGCCAAAGCGGCAGCAGAACTAAATAAAATAGGCTGGTTTTTATGCAACGGCGCAATCTTAAATGATACTGAGTTCCCGCTTCTTGCTAATATTTTAGGGAATACTTGCGGCGGAACATTGCCAAACTTTGGGTTGCCAGATTTGCGTGGTGTATTTATGAGAGGGGTAGACGTGCCCGACCCCAATACAGAGGTTAGCCGAGACCCGGGCGCAAGTACACGTAAGAGCCATATTGGTGACGTTGTGGTTGGCAATAAGCTGTTATCTCGCCAGGACGGCGCAGTTAAAGGGCATGCACACACCGCACCGGAAGGTTCGTGGTATACAGACGCCGTATCTGTTTCGAAATTCCCGTATGATAGCGCAATTATGGTTGACACATTCAAGCAACTGGAAGCAGGAAAGATGATTTCGACAATAGATGCGGGCGGCCAGGAAACCCGCCCGGTGAATGTATCGGTGAACTATATCATTTTTGCGGGCTTGCCGAAAAATTAAACTCTTATAGTTAAAGAAGATAAGGGAGCGGATTTGATTCCCGGCCGTAAGCGGTGCTAAGGCCGTTAAACCTGAAAAAACGATTAAATATGGAAAATAAAGAGCCGCAGGCACTGGCAGAACCCATTATGGTTGCCTCTATAAATTTATTGCCGGTAGGTACAATAATGCCATTTGCAGGCAATGCCGATACAGCTAAAGAGTTGAACACATACGGCTGGTTTTTATGCGACGGTGCCGAACTGCCGCAAAAAGATTATCCACGCCTTTTTACCATTTTGGAAGACACATGCAAAAAAGAACCTGGCCGGTTTTTTTTGCCCGACCTGCGCGGCACGTTTTTAAGGGGAGTGGATGTACCCGGCCACAGGCAGGAGCGTAGCCGCGACCCGGATGCAGGTACGCGCAAAAGCCACATTCTTGATACTGTGGTTGGTAACCAGGTTTTATCGCGCCAGGCTGATGCTTTTATAAGCCACGGGCACGACACGCCAAAAGGGACACGATATAATGAAACGCTAAAAATAATGAAGGGCGACGCTGTAACTTTTGACAAGTTCTATAAGCCAGTGAACCCCGATACCATGACTACAGCAGCTACGGGAGGGAAGGAAACACGCCCTGTAAATGTATCGGTAAACTATATAATTTTTGCAGGCATCAACAACAGCCTGTTATAAAAGCGGTTGAGCATTAATTTGTGTAAACTTATTTTTTAATTAAAACGTTTTGTCCGGCTACCGTCCCGAGTACTTCATTCATCTATAATTACTTGTTAAAAAACATGGAAAACGAAAATCTAAAAGTCACAACCGCATCTGTAACGGCCATCATCCAAAACTTACCTATTGGCATCATCATGCCTTTTGGCGGTTCGGGGGCCAAAGTTTCTGAACTGAAGGACCAGGGCTGGTTATTATGCGACGGAAGAAAGGAAAGCATCAGCGATTATAAAAAACTTCATGATGTTATTGGGAACGCCTGCGGAGACGGTGGCACGCATTTTTTTTTACCCGATCTACGAAGCGTGTTTTTACGCGGAGTAGATGGCGTTGGATCAAAAGACAGTGACCCGGACTCAGCTCACCGCACGGCCCAGCAAGCGGGTGGTAATACAGGCAACAACGTGCTAACACGCCAGGCACATGAACTTTACAAGCATACGCACTCGGTACCCGCAGGCCCGGTATACGTTAGGGTAGAAAGAGCGAAAGGAGATGATGAAGTTTGGTTTGAACGGTTTGAAAAACCGGCACAGGGGGCACGAACCGAAACATCTGATATCGGTGGCAGGGAAACCCGCCCGGTAAACGTATCGGTAAACTACATCATTTTTGCGGGCATACCGGGCAAATAGGAATTGAAAACTAATAGATTGACCAATGAAAAACGATAACGAAGAATTTAAAACTGTTACCGCCAGCATATTTAATGTACCCGTAGGCACTGTGATGCCGTTTATGGGGCAATTTGATAAGCTTGCCGGTTTAACCGCAACCGGCTGGCATTATTGCAATGGCGCGCAACTTAACAAAGACCAATACCCTCAATTGTTTGAAATGATAGGCTATAGTTGTGGCGGCAGCGGTACAAATTTTAACCTGCCCGATATGCGCGGCGTTTTTGTACGTGGCGTTGATGGCGACAGGGGGCAGGACCCTGATAAAGCTGAAAGGACCCGGCAGGGCACTGCCGACAAGGCAGGCGATGCAGTAGGCAGCTACCAGGCGGATGAATTTAAGGAGCACTTTCATACCACCAAGGCCTGGAAAAATGATAATAAACGTACGGACAATGCCGGTAGTTCCGAAGATGCCGCTAACGTAGAACGGTCAATTGCCTCTGATAGTAAAGGCGGCAAAGAAACCCGCCCCAAAAATATCAGTGCTTACCACATCATTTTTGCGGGGTTGCCAAAATAACCAGCCTATATATGTTTTTACATATTTAAT
>CBFGNE010000519.1:0-3787 GCA_965649995.1 uncultured Mucilaginibacter sp. | reverse complement strand
GTGTTGCGCGTTTAACCACCGCCTAAAATAAAACTGTATTATTGGTCTTTTGGGTTACAGTTCTGCATTTTTACCGTCAACTATACATTTCTTGCACTAACATGTTAAATAGTGTTACTTAAAGCTCACTTGTATAAATATTTTTGAACTGTTCAGGATTTTCCTGTCCCAATTAAGAAGCTAATTCATAAACTTTCATCTGTTATTAATTTGTCCCTAACTGACTTTATATTATAAGTCAGGCTATGCGTGTAGTTTAGTGGGTATGTAATATAGCGGTGTGTTGCGTTGCGCACTTAGTTGGTAATGATAAAAGTTAGTAGTAAACCCCGCATATGAGGTATCTGTACACTATTTCGTTCGGTATAATTTTGCAATTAGGTTGCCTTTCAACTGCGCGGTCGCAACAAAATGCAACAACTGATTCTACATCGTTTTTTTCAACTGTTAAAACGTACGTGAACCCTGTTTTACCAGGAGACCATCCGGACCCAACCTTGTTAAAGGTGGGCAGCGATTTTTACTATTGCGGTTCAACATTCCACTTTAACCCGTACCTGCCCATTTATCACTCAACCGATTTGGTACATTGGGAGGTAATTAGCAGGGTGCTACCATCTGCAAAGGCGGGCTGGGTTAACGACCGCCCCTCTGGCGGGATATGGCAGGGTGCCATTACTTATTTCTATGGTTCTTATTGGATTTATTTCTCCGCAGGCGGCCAGTGGTTTTGTAAAGCCAATTCGCCTGCCGGCCCCTGGACTGATCCCGTACGGGTAAAATCTAACCAGGAAACCGGCAACCTGGGGTATGATAACTCCATTTTTGTAGATGATGATGGTAAGCCTTATATGGTTATTAAGGACGGCCAAAAAGTAAACCGTATTCAGCCTTTAGGACCAGACGGGCAAATAACCGGTAATATAATTAATATGGATTGGGTAAATTCCAAGTTGCAATACAGTTGGGCAGAAGGCCCTGTAATGTGTAAACGTAACGGTTTTTACTATTACTTCCCCGCCGGGGATGTTTCTGGCGGGCAATACGTAATGAGGGGGACAGCGTTGACGGGAGATTCCACCAAATGGGAAAGGCTGGGCGATTTTTTTAAACCTATAACCGATGCTAAAGCAGGCTTCCGGCGCCCAAACCATATTGCGGCGCCATTTCAGCTTGCCGATGGTAGCTGGTGGACAATAGGGCAAAGTTACGAGAAGTATGAAGGAAACGATTGGTCGGGCTTGGGCCGGCAAACTTCTTTATATCCGATAATATGGGAAGGGGAGAGGCCCTGGGGGATGGCACCCACCCCCCAACCTATTTTAATGCCACTTTTGCCCAAATCGAGTATTCCGTGGCGAAGTGTTAAGACTGATTATTTTAACGCTACCTCACTTGGCCCATGGTGGCATTTTTTAACCAAGAAAGCTTCCAACAGATATTCGTTAACCCTGCGCAAAGGCTGGGTAAGGCTTACGCCCGACTCTAATCGCACTCATTTGATGCAGAAGGAAACAGACCATTTCTATTCCGTGGTTACAAAAGTGTCACTTCATGCAATTGAACCGAACGCAAAGGCGGGGCTGTATCTTACCAACGGCAATCAAAAGGAAACAGCAAGATTGTATACAGGATACGATAGTGGTAAAAAGATCATATTTACTTTAGATACTGCTACACGTACTGTTGCAAATTTAGCAGGCGATGTGGTTTGGTTAAAACTGCAACGGGAACAGCATCTTTTAACCGCTTTTTACAGTGGCGATGGCAAAAAGTGGACCCAATTGGGCCGAGCAATAAGCGCGGTAAAACTGGATATGGCGCAGCCAAACTTTAACTCATGGGTGGGTACCAGTGTTGGGCTCTTCGCCGAAGGTAAACCTGCAGATTTTGATTTCTTCATTTGCAAAGATGGTTTATCGCCGCTGCCGGCTGCGGGATACAGCAACTATTTTGGCGTGATGACGGCCGATTCAAAATCGGGCGCGGTAGTAACTAACACGTCCGCCCTTGGAGGGTGGTTTATGATTTCGGGGGTGGAGTTGGGCGCTACACAGCCTTCAGCATTAGAATTAACAGTTTCTTCTGCAAAGCCCGGGTATTTTGAAGTATGGCTTGATGATTTGAATAGTGGAAAGCTAATAGCCAAAATACCCTTCACAACAACCGGGGCGGGTAAGTGGAAAATGTTCAAAAAGGGTTTAAGTAACGTTACAGGAGAGCATGATCTGTTCATGAAATTCCCACCCGGCACACCTAATGAGACATTTGTTAAAACCATTAAGTTTATAACCAGATAGAAGATATAAGTATGAAAAAAGTGTTCGTATTGTTGTTAGTGATTGTATTAGTTCCCGCATTAATTTTTGCTCAAAATAAAAAGCGGGGCAGCAAAAAAAGTACCGCGGCCATTAAAACCGGCATCTATAGTAACCTGCTTCGGAAGGCGGGCTACAGCCAGTCAGCTATCGATGAGAAGGTTGCAAAGGCATATTACGACGTTTTTGAAGGGCCTAACCATGTTTTTTTTAAAGTAGGAGATACGCTTGGTTACGTAAGCGATATAAAAAATCACGATGCCAGGACAGAAGGGCTTTCGTACGGAATGATGATTGCTGTACAGCTGAACAAGAAAGATGTATTTGACCGGATATGGCGATGGTCTAAAAAATACCTCCAGCACCAGGACGGACCAAGGGAAGGTTACTTTGCCTGGAGCATTAACACCACAACCATGAAGCGTAATTCGGAAGGGTCTGCATCCGATGGGGAGTTATATTACATTACCAGTCTCTTATTTGCATCCAATAAATGGGGCAACAACACAGGGATAAACTATTACGGTGAGGCGCGCCGGATATTGGATGCCATGTGGAAAAAGGATGGTTCGAAAAATGTATACAACTTAATTAATACCGAGCATAAACAAATAACATTTGTTCCGGAAGGCAACAATTACAATTGGACCGATCCATCATATCATCTTCCCGCTTTTTATGAGGCATGGGCTTTGTACGCCAAGGACGGGCACGAGCAATTTTACAGGGATTGCGCCGATACCTCGCGCGTTTTTCTGCACAGGGCTTGTGATCCGGTAACTGCGCTAAATTCCGATTATACCGAATTTAGTGGCAAACCCCACCCAACGCCCTGGATGCCGCCGGGCTTTAGGTACGACTCGTGGCGGGTGCCGATGAATATTACTATGGATTACGTTTGGTTTGGTAAAGACAAAGCCTGGCAAGAGGTGTACTCAAAACGTTTCCAAAATTTTTTGCGGTCAAAAGGCATCGATACTTTTGAAGATCAGTTTAACCTCGATGGCACCCGCCCGGGTTTTATCCTGAAGGCAGGGAGTGTTGAAAAACTGAGGCATTCCCTTGGCTTGGTTGCTACCTCCGCTTCTGCATCGATAATGAACAACGATAAAGCCAGCCTCGATTTTGTGCATGCGCTATGGAAAGCCAAACTCGAACCGTACGACGACGGGTATTTCGACCCATATTACGATGGGTTACTATACCTTTTTAGCCTGATGCACCTTAGTGGAAAATACCAACTTATAACTCCACAGCAAAATTAATCGTATTAATCCCAAGAAATATAGCCAGCAAAATGAGAAAGTCATTCCAAATTAAACAATTGCTTTGCACCGTAGCAGCGTTGTTATTTACGTCTTGTATTTTCGCGCAAGATATTGCAAAACAAGCGCAAGCCGGTTTTGATGTTATGCGTGCCGACATTCCGCACGGAAAAATAGACACCATCCAGTACGATTCAAAAACGG
>CBFGNE010000518.1:0-3792 GCA_965649995.1 uncultured Mucilaginibacter sp. | reverse complement strand
CAGCGTAAGTACTGTTTTAGCTCTGTTATTGTTTATAATGCAAAGATATGAGTATCCGCGCCGGAATAAGCGGTGGGCTATTCATGCTTGTAAGGAAAATAACTATTTATCCCCCTTGCTGTTGCAAGCGCCCTGCGCTCTATAACATATAGGCTATAATTCCTCCCCCTGTTCCCTCCTAAAAACCAAATATTGCCTACAGGAAAACACTAACGAAACGAAATACCCCAGCACAAAGATACCTGTGGGGATAATAAAAGCGTTGTAATTAAACATTGCTAAAGGCACCGCCGTTAACCGGCCGATGATAGGTGCAGCTAAGAGTATAAAACACAACAGGTCCATCAATAGGATTTTCAGTGTCCTGCTTTTATTCCGGTTTTTAAAAATGATGACCAGTCCGGCTACTGCCAAAATAGCAAATAATTGATCGATGGTGCCAAAATAAAAAACGGTGAAGGCAAGCCAAAACACGAAGGGGGCACCTACCATTTGCCCTCTCAATATGATCAAAAAATAAGCTACGACAGCTATGGCTTGAAAGGTTTTCAGGTATTTCATTTTCAAACAAATATATAAATATCTGGCGCGGGATGGGAACCTGCCTATCGGCAGGCTCGTACAGCCGCCTCACCTGGACTATGGCACGTATGCTTGAATTACAGTGGATAATGGCTATATTATGTTCGAAATTATCAGGACTTTAACTAATTTAACTATGATTATAGATGTAAGCAGCGGCACGTTAAGTGATTATTACAAAAAAGCGTTTGACAATTACTATGAATGCGTCAATCGTGAAGGGAATGGTTATTTGCAGGACGAAATTTTGATCCCCCTTGACCAGGTGAAATTAAAATATCCTTCTTTAAAAATTGTTTTTCATGGCGACAACGATGATATCTACGCATGGGAAGTTCGTATAGTGTTATGGGATGAATCTTCTATGATAGGAAAGTATACTTACATAGAAGACGATAAAGGAAACCCGTTAGACGAGAGTTTGGTTTTTTATTAGAAGGTGGTAAAACGTCGCGCTGCCGCCTGCAATGTGATACTTTACGCTATGCTTTTGCAGTATTTTACATACATCAGCAATGCTGCTTACCAAACTATTCTTCATGAGGAATAGTTTCTATTGATCCAGGCTGTTCTGTCACCAAATTGTTTCTTAAAAGCAAAAAAAGCTCCTCCAATTCCGACGGTTTTATTCCCCTGCCGACAGGTACTGGCTTGTCGGTGTTTTTGCTCGCTTTCAGTTCATCAAAATTTGTGTACCGGCTTAATTTTGTCATAGCGTTTTCAACCTTATCACCTCAACATATCAATGTTGTTCATTGTTTATCAAATATATAAACTATCATTCGAAAGCCGATACAAAACCTCTTTCCGATGCGCGCTTACTAATTACTAAACTCCTCTATCTCTTCAAAAACCACGCGTTGTGACGCTGCAAAGCGGTCTCCTCCATATTCCTCGTTATTCAGCGATATAACCTTAATGTCATCCACCCCCATAATTTTAAAGATGGTTTTTAAATACGTTGTCTGAAAGTTCATGTGTTCGTTAGGTTCACCCTCATTGTAGCCGCTATCTCCCCTGCTGGAAAGTATGATCAGCTTTTTCCCTTCCAATAAGCCTACATAGTCGCCGTCCGGCTGGTTCGAACGGAACTTCCACGTTTCGTTGTAGCGCATCACCTGGTCTATGTAAGCCTTCAGGCCGCTGGGTATACCCCAATTATACATCGGCGTGCCCAGTATATAGGTGTCTGTATCTTTAAGCTCCTGAACAAGCTGGTTGCTTAATGCAAGCGTGCGTTGGTTTTCTGCCGTCCGGTTTTGTACCCTGGTGAATGCCGCTTCTATCCATTGCTCTGTGATGTGCGGGATATCCGCACGGCCAACCTCCCGGTGCACTACTTCAAGCCCGGGGTGCTGCCGGTGAAGCGTTTCTAAAAACAACCTGGTTAAATTCCTGCTGTGCGATTTTTCGCCCCGCGTACTGGCGTTTATTACTAATATCTTTTTCATGCCTAATTATTTTAGGCCAAACTACGGGCAGCAACCATCAAATTTCTTGAACTGGTTCAAGAACGGTCAGGGTTTTTTTTCGGAACGGATCTTACTCAGAAACTCCGCCGACATGCCCAGGTAGGATGCGATGAGGTATTGCGGGGCTTTTTGCAGCAACGATGGATACCGCTTTACAAAATCGAGGTATCGTTCTTTGGCGGGTAAGGAATAAGCGGTTATTATCCGCCATTGCATCGCAGCGGCATAGCGCTGGAGAATAAGCCTGAAATACCTTTCGAGGGCGGGGACTTTAAGCAGCAGTTCTTCAAAGGCCGCATGCCGGATCTGAAGCAGCACCGACTCTTCAACAGCCTGGATATTGTAAATTGATGGTGTTTGATTGTCAAAACTTTCCAGGTCGGTTGTCCACCAACGGTCAATAGCAATAAATAAAATAACTTCTTTGCCGGTTTCAGGTTCGATATAAAATGCTTTTAAGCAGCCGGACGCAACAAAGCTATCATACCGGCAAACTTCTCCGTTCCTGAACAAGAACTCGTTACGGGCAAGCTTTTTTATCGTCCAGCAGGCTTTAAAAATGTCGGCTTCTGTAGCCGAAAGCTTCACCTTAGCTTGTACATCGGCCAATAAAGCCTGTAGGGCGATTTCTGTTGCGTTATTGTTTTGGTTGAGATTTGAAGGCATAAATTATCTATTATTTTCTGTAGGCCAAGCTTCGATATCTCCTACTTCAACAACAACACCGGCACCGGCGAACTTGCGGCCAGTTGCTGCGATATACTGGTATGCAATAACGACTGCAGAAAGCTATAAGTATGCGGCAGGGCAATAACCAGCTGCGCGCCTTTCTCTACCGCAAAATCCAGCACGCCTTTGATAATTTGCGGGTCGTTGATGGTATGGTATTCGGGCTTAAGCTCCTTTAACATTTGGTGCAGCGCCGTTTGCTCCGCAAGCTTGTTGGCATCCTGCTCGTGCTTGCCGCCGGTTACAGCATGCACAACTAACAGCTTTATCGGATGCTTATCCAGCAGCTTATTTAAAGCAACTGCTGGTACGCTGTCCTTCACTTTTTTAAAATCGCAGGCTATCAGCGCCGTATCTATATTTTTATAATGGTAAGCAGGCGGCACTACCATTACCGGCACCGGGCAGGTTTTTGATATGGCTATTACATGGCTGCCGATGCCGCTATTATTTTCGCGCACGGTACTGTTGCCAATGGTACCCAAAATTACCAGCCCGGCGTTATTCTGCGCAACAGCATCCACAACGGCACGCAGCAAGTGCGAGCGGTGCAGCCTGGTTTGGATAGTTACCCCGTCTCTCACCTTACTTTCAAGTTGAAGTTTTAACAGGCCCAATTGTTCAATGCGGCCAAGGGCCTCCTCTTCAATTTCGTCCTGCCGCAGCAGCAACATATCAGGGTTGGGCAAAAGCGATTCGTAGGGCGAAACGTAATAGGAGTTGATGAGGATAATACGCTCCACATCGGTTTGGTGGCTCAGCTGGGCGGCATAGTCGGCTGCATTAAAGGCCGCCTGTGAGAAGTCGATAGGTACAAGGTAAGTTTTCATATCGATGGCATTTAGGTATTTCCTCCGGCGGCTTAATGGAAAGGCATTGTCGGCCCGGTTTCATTTTTTAATTGGTTGCATAAAGATATTGATTTAAAGAAAAACATTTATACATTTGTACTGTAATAATAATTATTACATATACAACAATGAACGGGCGCTTCCCCATTGCTTTACAT
>CBFGNE010000517.1:0-3792 GCA_965649995.1 uncultured Mucilaginibacter sp. | reverse complement strand
AGGTATTGACGGCAAAAAACCTATCGACATGGTTACCCTAAACAACAAATAAAAATACCTAATTCTATTGTCGAATTACTAAACCCTTACAGCAATGACGTGGTTGTGAGGATTGCCAGCCTCTAATTCGTCAACTGCTCAATTTTTTGCAGCAGCTCATCCATTTCAAACGGTTTGGCCAAAAAATCATCGGCGCCGGCCGCCAGGGCCGAAGCTTTGATATCGCGGCTGGCGGATATCATAATAACCGGGATATTTTTGGTGGCGCTTAGGCTCTTTAGTTTTTTACAGATATCGCGCCCGTCTTCGCCGCTCATCCAAATATCAAGCAGCAGCAGGTCGGGCAGGTCGTCCTTCATATCCAACACTGTCGATCCATCAACAGTACTGGTTACCTCGTACCCTTCAAATTCAAGCAGCATCTCCACAGCATCCACAATCCCCGGATCGTCATCCGCTATCATTATTCTTTTTTGTTTCATCTTATTCTTAATTGCCCGGCTACTTTCTACAGATTAATAAATCCTTGTATCTTATTTCGTCTCTTTTTTTTCATTGTGGCCGTTCACCGGTAACGAGAAGCAAAAAGTAGACCCTTTTCCTTCTACGCTGTTAACCCACATTTTACCGCCTTCGCGCTTTATTATTTCCGCAGAAATGTACAAGCCAAGCCCCAAACCGGGGAAAGTGTGCTGCTTGCTGCCGCTAACGCGGTAAAACTGTTCAAACACCCTGTACTTTTTGTCATCCGGTATGCCAATGCCAAAATCCTGCACACAAACTATTGCATCCTTGCCCTCCAGTTTGGTGCTTACAATAATACGGTCGGCGTGTGGCGAGTATTTAATAGCGTTGGTTATTAAATTTGTTATTACCTGGCCAATACGGTCTTTATCAGAATAAACCTCGCCGGTTTCGCCAAACTCCATCTCCAGTATATGCCTGGTGGTGGTATGTTGTAAATCCTCCACATTATCTCTCACCACATCGTTAAAGTTGAACCGCGTTTTATTGAATTGTATCCTGCCCGAGTTTATTTTGGTTACATCAAGCAGGTCGCCTATCAGGTTGGTTAACCGGTTCAGTTGGGCGTTCATCTTTTCCACCATCGTGGCCTTTCTGCCATCGCCTTCTTTGCTTAGCATAGCGCCTAGCACCTGCGCATAGGCTTTTATACTGGTTACGGGCGTTTTCAGTTCATGGCTGGCAATGCCCAAAAAGTCGTCCTTTTGGCGCTGCAACTGTTTCTGCTCATCAATATCGGTATTGGTACCAAACCACTTTACTATTTGGCCATTGCTTATAAAAGGCAGCGCACGGGCAAGGTGCCATTTATAATTACCCTCCCTATCGCGCAGCCTAAACTCAAATTGGTAAAGGTTGCCGCTCTCTAACGCCGATACCCATGTTTTTACGCAGGCATCCCTATCATCCGGGTGTACCTGCTCCAGCCATTTTGGGCCAATAATATCAGCCGCGGGCACGCCAAAAAAATCAAGGGCCTGTTTATTTATATAATCAAGTTCGCCGGTTGTTTTTGCCGTCCATAATTGCACGGGCATAAAATCGGTAACAAACTCAAATTGCCTTATCTGCGCGTTCAGTTCTGCATTTTTTTCTTCCAGCTCAATATCAATCACCTTCTTCTCGGTAACATCGGTACAAGCCCCTATATAGCCTATAAAGGCCCCGGCCTCGTTGTACTGTGGATTACCGGTTGCAATACACCAATGGATGCTGCCATCAGCAAACAGCAGCCTAAAATCAACTTCGTAAGGGCGGCGTGTTTCTAAATCCCTCAGGAATTTTTCTGCAGCGCGTATGCGGTCTTCGGGCAAAATAGCATCCAGCCAGCCGGTGCCCAACACCTCTTCGGGCTTTTGCCCGGTCCATTTCGTCCAGGTTTGGTTAGCGTAGGTTATCAGCCCGGCATCATCGCTCATCCATAAAGCGGCAGGCGCAGCGCTGGTTATATTTTGCAAAAGCTGCTCGCTATCTATTAAGGCCTGCCGGTCGGCAATTTCGCGGCGCAGGTCGCGCGATACGGCCGCCCGCCCCTGCGGTTTCCCTGTAATTGGGTCATATATCATTACGGCGGTACCGTATACCGGGATAGCCTCGCCGGTTTTAAAATGGCGGTACATCACCTCCCCGCTCCAGCGCCCATCCTTCAAAAGGTTTTTGTAAATAGAATTCCTAACGCGCGCCACTTCGCCCGGCATAATAAATTCTGTGCCCTGCAAAAAGATGGGCTCGTACGCATCCAGACCAAGCATTTCGCGGCCCGCAGCGTTTACGTAGTACACATTGCTGTCCATATCGCTCAGGCTCACAAAGTCCGAGCTATGTTCCACCAGCGTAAACAGCCTTCGTTTCTCGTCTTTGTCTTTTACTTCTTCGGTAATATCCAAAGCGGTGCCCGCAAACCTTATGCACTGTCCCGTTTCATCAAAATAAGCCTTACCCCGGCATCGCAGCCAGCGGATCAGGCCACCTTCGGCGCTTACGGTACGGAACTCATTATCGTAAAAGCCACCGCGCCCGGGCATTAAGGCTTCTTTCACGGTTTTGTCTATCCGTTCCCTATCCTCCGGGTGCACATGCTGTAAAACATCATTGTATGACAGTGCCTCATCGCCCTTAGCAAAACCATACAAGGCTTTGCAAAGCTCGTCCCAGGTAATCCTATCGTTCACCGGGTCCAGGTCCCACGTACCCAGTTCGGCCGATTCCAGCGCAAAGCGGGTGCGCTCCTCGTTCTCTGCCAGTTTTTGGCGGGTAAGAGCCAGTTCGGTAACGTCCGAACCTGTATTGAGTATTCCCCATACCTCGCCACCGGGGCTTTTTAAAGGCTGATATGCAAAATTAAAGTAGAAGGTTTGCAAGCGCCCGTCAACTATGAGGTTAACCGGTTCGCCAAAAGCTTCGTAGGCGGTACCTGTGTTGTAAACTTCGTCCAAAAGATCAAAAAAGGGCTGTCCCTCTAACTCGGGGACCGCCTGGCGGAAAGTTTTATCGATGATTGATTCATCCTTGCCAATCACCTTTAAAAGAGCTTTATTGGCAAGTTTTACCACCATATTGGGCCCAACGTAAAGCCCTACAGGCGAAACGGATTCCTCTATCAGTACTTTAAAAATATTGTGGTTTTGGAGATAATCCTGGTAAAGTGTACTATCCATGCAAGGCAGAAAACGTGATTTTGGATTTTAAAGGTATTGGCAATTATGGATTTTGATCGGATATTGCGAATGTAACAGAAGAAGGCACTTTTTGTTTAAGCAAAGCCAAATATTTATTATCCTTTTTAAATAAGTTAATTACGATAATACCAATTTAATTAACAGTACATTTATAATGCCTTTTTGATACTGCTTAGTTACGCTTTGATTATAACATATGGATCCGTTTTTTAAACAGGTATCCCTTATCCCGCTAAATGACGAAGAGCGATTAAGGAAACTGTACAAGTATGAGATACTTGATACACCAGCCGACAAGACCTTCGACAAGATAGCCACGCTTGCCGCACAAATTTTTGATGCCTCAAATGCGTTTGTAACCTTTGTTGACCACGACCGGGTGTTTTTTAAAGCCAGGGTGGGCGCTTCAATAAAGCTGGAAGATTTACCCGACGATACTATCGCCTCGCTTGCTCTGCTAAGCGATGATACAACAGTTTTCGCCGACACGCATAAAGAACCCATGTTGCGCCACAAACCTGTGTTTATTGCAGACGGTTTACTGCGGTTTTATGCCGGCGCGCCCATAAAAACAATGGACGGCTACCTT
>CBFGNE010000516.1:0-3806 GCA_965649995.1 uncultured Mucilaginibacter sp. | reverse complement strand
AGTCCTGTCCAGCTTAATGGCAACGGTAAGGCTATCGTAAGTAAATGTAAGCGGCGTAGTTTTGCCGTTTTTTACAATGGCTATGGTTTTAAGGTCCATGCCTTTTGCATCCAGCCTTAAGCTATCCGTAGGGTACATGTGTGGTTTTAAAGTAACCCACTCCTTGCCGTACATATAGCGTTTGGCATAATCGAACCGTACATCCAGCTTGGTGTGTATCAGGTCGTTAATTTTTGTGGGGGTTGCCCGGTACAGTTTGTAAGCGGGTGTTTCTGCGGCGGGGGCTTGCGCTTTAGCGGTGTTTAGGGCACATGCGCCAATGCTGCCGGCCAGTAAGGCAGCGTAGATAGTTTTCATATATAGTTAACAGTTTAATTGATATGCATGCATAGTAACAAAAGCTAAATTATTAGTTTTTGTTTGAATTTAAGACGCGCTGCGCGGGTTTATGTTACAGCGGGATGGGGGACAAATGCGGGACAGGGGCGTCAGAATCAGAATTTTTCGCAGTTTGATTTTTAAGGCGCTCAAGAGGGCTTCGCCGTTTTCAGAATTGAAAAATTTTCAGAATAATACATTGTGCATTCTGTTAATCCTAAAATTCTGTAAATTCTGATTCAGACAATTTTCTCTATTAATGTTACATACACCTATTACATAATCTCCTAAATTAGCCTTTACCAATTATTGCAAAATACATTTACCAAACCTGTTATTATGCAGCGCAGAAGATTTATACAAAATATGGCCGTTACAGGCACCAGTTTCATCGTGGGTTCTCAAATGGCCATGGGTGGCGTTTTTAAAGGCTCGCCCAATAAAAAAGTAGTTTTAGGGGTAATGGGCGTAAACAGCCGCGGCGCTTTCCTCGCCCAAAAGCTGGCCGCTATACCCGATGCCGAGATAGGCTACATTTGCGATGTGGACAGCAAGGCCATGGACAAATGCATTGCCGAAATAGAAAAAATAACCGGCAAAAAACCAAAAGGCATTACCGATATACGCCAGTTGCTGGAGAAAAAAGACCTGGATGCGCTGGTAATAGCTGCCCCGGATCACTGGCACGCTCCCGCAACCATTTTAGCCTGCCAGGCGGGTAAGCATGTTTATGTAGAAAAGCCCTGTAGCCACAACCCGCACGAAGGCGAGATGGCTATTGCCGCCGCAGCTAAATACAACAAACTGGTGCAGATGGGCAGCCAGCGCAGATCGTTCAACAACGTGCAAAAAATGGTGCAGGAGCTGCACGATGGCATTATTGGCCGGGCTTACTTTGCCAGGGGCTGGTATGTAAACAACCGTAAATCTATCGGCTTTGGCAAACCGGCACCCGTACCATCAAACTTAAACTATGACCTATGGCAGGGCTACGCGCCGCGCAGGCCTTATAAAGATAACCTGATCCACTACAACTGGCACTGGTTTTGGAACTGGGGCACCGGCGAGGCGCTTAACAACGGCACGCATGAAATTGATGTGATGCGCTGGGGGCTTGGCGTTGATTTCCCGGATAGGGTAACCTCATCGGGCGGGCGTTTTGCTTTTAAGGACGATTGGGAAACACCCGATACACAAACCATTTTAGTTAACTTTCCTAATAACACCGCTATATCCTGGGAAGGGCGCAGTTGCAATAGCTTCAACTCCGAAGGCGTTGGCCGTGGCGTTGTATTTTATGGCGATAAAGGCACTATTAATTATGGTGGTGGCAATGGCTACCAGGTTTACGATTATAACAACAAGCTGGTAAAAGAAATAAAAGACGAAACCCGGGTAGATGCAGGCAACAAGGTAAGCCCTACCGAGTTGCTGGATAGGGTACACCTGCAAAACTTTATCACATCGATACAGGGCGATACGCAACTGAACCAAACCATCATCAACGGGCATAAATCAACCGTGATACCGCAGTTGGGCAATATTGCGCAGCGCATGGGCAGGGTGTTAAATTGCGATCCTAAAAATGGGCACATCCTGCACGACCCGGAAGCCATGAAGCTTTGGAGCAGGGATTACGAGCCGGGCTGGAATTTGAAGGTGTAAGCCCCCTCTAAATCTCCCCCGGAAGGGGAGACTTTAGCTTCGTCCGCTCGTTTTAAGTCCTCCCTACCGGGGAGGATTTAGGAGGGGCTACGGATGAAATAATGTCCGCGAATAACGTCCCCGCAGGGTCTCTTGAAAAGGACCCTGCGGCAGGATGAATCCGTTGGTTATGATAATTCGTTTAAAAAGCCTCAGGGTCCTCTATCGAGAGACCCTAAGGTGACGAAAGAAAAAAATAATAGATAACACATCCTCCTAAATACTATGAAGAACAACCTAAAAATATGGATCCTCGCTGCAGCCACGGCTGTCGGCATACAAACTGCATCGGCACAAATAAAACCGGGCTACACCAGCCTGTTTGATGGTAAAACCCTAAAAGGCTGGAAAAAGCTTGCCGGCAATGCTGAATACAGCGCTGCCGATGGCGTTATAACCGGCACAGCGGTGCTAAACAGCGGCAATACCTTTTTGGTAACCGAAAAGGAATACGGCGATTTTATTTTGGAGCTGGACGTAATGACGGAGAGCAACCTCACCAATTCGGGCGTGCAATTGCGCAGCCATTATAACCCGGCCGGGCACGAAGGCAAAGGGCTGGTTTATGGCAAGCAATGCGAAGTTGACCCCAGCGACCGCAGCTGGACGGGCGGCATATACGACGAAGGCCGCCGGGATTGGCTGTACCCCATGGAACTAAACAGCAAGGCCAAAGAAGCCTGGAAAGCCGGCGAGTACAATCACCTGAAAATAGAATGCATTGGCAATATCACCAAAACCTGGGTAAATGGCGTAGCCAAAGCCTTTGTGGTAGATACCCTGGATAAAAAAGGTTTTATAGGCTTGCAGGTACATGCCATAAGCGAGGCCGGGCAGGCGGGCAAAAAGATATTTTTTAAGAACATACAGATAAAGACATCAAAACCTACACCGCAACCCTTTGCCGAAGATGCTTACGTGGTGAATTTGCAGCCCAATTCGATTTCGGATTTTGAAGCACACGGTGGCTGGAAATTGTTGTTCGATGGTAAAAGCAGTAAGGGCTGGCGCAGTGCCAGCAGTATGGCATTCCCTGCCAAGGGATGGAAGGTAGCAGATGGCATGATATCGGTTATCGGTTCGGCTGGTGGCGAGGCCACAAATGGAGGCGATATTATTACCACAGATCAGTATAAGGCGTTTGATATGTCGTTTGAGTTTCGGATGTCGACAGGTGCCAACAGCGGCGTTAAATACTTTGTTACGCTGAGCGAGAAAACAACCGGCTCGGCCATTGGGCTGGAGTACCAGGTGCTGGATGATGCCGTACACCCCGATGCCAAACTGGGCCGCGATGGCAACCGTACGCTGGCATCGCTGTATGACCTTATCCCCGCCAAAAAGCAAGCCCGTTTTGTACACCCTATTGGCGCATGGAATACCGGGCGCATTATTGTTTACCCCAATAACCACGTAGAGCATTACCTTAATGGCATTAAAGTGCTGGAGTACGACCGTGGATCGAAAGAATACCGCGACCTGGTGGCCATTAGCAAATACAAAATATGGAAAGATTTCGGCGAAGCCATTCAGGGGCATTTATTGCTGCAGGACCATGGCTTTGATGTGAATTACCGGAGTATTAAGATAAAGCAACTATAGAGGTAAGAATCAAGAGATAAGAATCAAGAGGTAAGAGTCAAGAGACAAGAATCAAGAGGTAAGAATCAAGAGACAAGAATCAAGAGCCAAGAATCAAGAGGTAAGAGTCAAGAGACAAGAAT
>CBFGNE010000515.1:0-3811 GCA_965649995.1 uncultured Mucilaginibacter sp. | reverse complement strand
ATTTATACGCAAAAAGCCGATTATACCCTGCCTATCAGCAAGAGCGTAAAGTTTGAAACCGGCGTAAAATTCAGCTCGGTAAAAACAGATAACGATTTGCAGGCGCAAATAAACAGCGGCAACACCTTTATAAATGATACAAGCCGGACCAACCGCTTTATATATGATGAAAAAATTGGCGCTGCTTATGTAAACCTGAGTAAAACCTGGGCAAAAACATCGGTACAGGTAGGGCTCCGCGCCGAGCGCACCTCATCTGTAGGCGACCTGGTGACAAAAAACCAGGTGGTAAAACGCCACTACCTCGATTTTTTTCCGAGCGTGTTTATCAACCGCACCATTTCGGACAAGCACGAACTTGGGCTTAACTATAGCCGCCGTATAGACCGCCCGGGTTACGACCAGCTAAACCCATTCCGCTTTTACTTGGACCAATACACCTACGAGCAGGGCAACCCGTTTTTAAAACCGCAGTACACCAATTCGTACGAACTGAGTTACACCTACAATAAAACTATCAATGTTACGCTTGGCTACAGCCAAACAAATGATGTAAGCACGCAAATTATATTAACCGATACCTTAACTAAGGCAACCTATCAAACCAATTTGAACCTTAACAGGCAAAACTCATACAATATCAATATCAACTCGCCCTATACCATTGCTAAATGGTGGACAGGCAACGTAAACTTCACCGGTTTTTACCAGCAGTTTAAATCCGATTCGTTGTTAGGAGCTACCCTAAACACGGGTAAGGCTACCTACGTTATCCGTACCACACAAACGTTTTTGGTTGCCAAAGGCTATAAGGCAGAGCTATCCGGCAATTATACTTCGGCGCTGGCATTTGGTATATTCAACATCAAGCCACAATATTCGGTAGATGCGGGCATAAGCCACTCGTTCTACGATAAAAAAATGAACCTGAAATTTGCGGTAAGCGATATATTTAACACCCGCAGAAACATTGTAAGCAGCCGCTACCAAAACGTAAACCTTGATGTACGGCAAAAAAACGATACCCGTTTGTTCCGCCTTACCTTCACCTACAATTTTGGCAACAGCAAAATAAAAGCACGCCAGCACCAAACCGGTGCCGATGACGAGAAGAACAGGGTGAAGGGGGCGAATTAATCCCTAACCCCTATTAGATGAAGCACGAGCTTTTTAAAAAGCAAATATCCATTATGTCATCCCGAACGAACACGGGTAGGGTGGTGAAATGGGGTGAGGAGGGAACTTATGCGGATTGATTAGCGGTAACGAAAGTCGCCTGGCAACCAGTGCCCTGTTAGGAATTGAAGTGAGTTACCGAGAGCTTGTGGATGTCACTTTCTTTTGGCACCAAAAGAAAGTAACCAAAGAAAAGTGCCGGCTACGTAACGCCTGTGAAAGTCAGTGCTCACGCAATGTCAGTGCCGCCCGTGCGTTACTGATGCCGGTTTTTAGGTTATTGTCTGGTTCGTCTGACTCACAATTAAGTTCACAAACCTAAGTCTTTTAATTGCATCAACCTAACGAAGCACGCTCTTAATCGGCCTTGGCTTGTTCGGCAACCACGGGTACTGATAGAGCACAACCGATGATAGAACAAGGCGCAGCCGAGAGTTTTCTTTTGGTGACTTTTCTTTTGCGGAAAAAGAAAAGTTACATCCACAGGCTTGGCGTAAAACCACTGCCGCACCTAACGGAGAACTGAAGAACAAATCCCCACCTCAACTCTCAGTTGACGTCGCAATTCATTTGTATATTGCAACAAAATTAAACGCCTTAATGCCTAACCCAACCACTACTGCGCTTTCACCCACCCGTTACAAACAATTAGATAGCCTGCGGGGGTTAGCAGCTTTATGCGTTTTCATATCGCATTGTTTTTTAATGCTTAGCCCGGCAGGAACCTCGGTAGATGTAATAAAGCAAAGCCCTTTAGGTATTCTATTGAATGGCCGCGCCGCAGTAATGTTCTTTTTTGTGTTGAGTGGCTTTGTATTAAGCCTGCCGTTTATTAACAGCGAGCGCCCTTTAAAACTCACCGAATTTTATATAAAAAGGGTATTTAGGATATACCCGGCTTATTTGTTGGCCATATTGATTGCCATTATACTAAAAACCTACCTTTTCCACCCTGCAGGTACCGCCGGCTATTCGGATTGGATCCGCAGTTTTTGGGGCTGGCCCTGGGATGCCGCACACCGCAGCGAGATCGTCAAAACCTTTTTACTCATCGGCCCAAACTTTGATGCCGATATGATAGACCCTGTGATATGGAGTTTGGTGGTAGAGATGAAGATGTCGCTGTTGCTGCCTTTCTTTATTATTATTGTATCGCGCGGCAATTGGTTGTTTAACCTGCTCTTCTTTTTACTGGTGTTGGCGCTTATATACAACCACGCCAACGGCTTTTTGGGTGTATTTTATATAGGTGTGCTTTGTGCAAAGTATAAGGAGCCGTTAACAAAGGCCATTAAAGCACTAAGCGCAGCGTGGGTCATTGCCCTGCTATTGCTGGCGGTATTCTTTTATAATATCAGTTTTGAATTTTATAAGCCCTGGGGCGATAGTACCAACCCCTTCGCCTATTTCTGGCGCGATTATACAAACGCCATTGGCGGCGCATTAGTAATGATGATTGCATTGGCAAGGGTACGGGCGGGCAACTTTTTACAATCGCCGGTATTAAATTTTATGGGCGATACTTCCTACAGCTTTTACCTGCTGCATATGCCACTATTAATAACACTATGCGGTTTATTTGGCAACAAATTCCCGGGCAGCACTGCGGCTATTATTATAGTGGCCGTTGCACTTGCTTATGCCTTAAGCTTTGTGGTATTTAAAACGATGGAGATACCTTTCCAAAACCTCGCCAAAAAGTTAGTGGCTAAGTGGCCGCTGCTGCAAACTATGGATATTAAATAAGTGGGCAGTGAAAAACGCAAGGTAACATTGGAGGTTTGAAAGCATTATTAACAGTTTGCAGTCAGCAAGAAGATTCTACCTGCTAACTGCAAACCGCCAACTGCAAACTGAACTACTGCCCTACCATAAATACCGCATTGCTAAACAGCAATTTACCGTTTTCCCAAAAACTACGGAACAACGGGTCATCGGCCATAAAAACAACCGAACCACGGCCCATGCTTTGCACGCCCAGCAGCATGCCGTTTGCTATGCGTTGCTTGGATTGTGCACCGGCAAAGCCCGATACATAAGCATCCTTTTTCAGGGTGCCTACATTCCAGCCGTCTTCGCCAAGCATATCGTAAATGTCATCGTTCATTTTTAGGGTGTAGTAGTAGTTTGGCAAACCAAAACCCAGCGGGTGGGTGTTATCCAAATTAAGCTTAAATATTGCACCCGGGATACCGGTAGAAATGGCATCGCGCTCGCGGTTGGCATACACCTTTACATCGGGCGTTTTATCCTTCTTGTCGTCCTTTTTATCTTCCTTCTTCTTCAGCCCAAACTCTTTTTTATCAGCTAACAGCGATACGGCGCTTTCCAGCGCGATAAGCCTGCCGCCATCGCGCACCCAGCCCATCAATTTTTCGGAAGGGAAGCCATCGTAGCGCCCATCAGGGAAGATAGCCACATCAAAATCTGAAAGCTTGGTACGGCCAAGGTCCTGGTAACGGATGATGCTAATAGGATAGCCTATCTGCTGCTCAAACAAATGCCAAACCTCGCCCATAGCTTCGGAGTTTACGCCGTCGCCGGCCATCAATACCACGCGGGGCTGTTTGATGAATCGCACTTCGCTCGAGCCTATATCATTGCCTTTATCCATAAACCCTGTAGATATCGGCGT
>CBFGNE010000514.1:0-3814 GCA_965649995.1 uncultured Mucilaginibacter sp. | reverse complement strand
AGGAAAATCGGTTTAAATATAGCGGATTACTTAAATTACAATTACAATTATTACAAAAGCAACTACAGCGGCAATACCTAAAATGCCTATTGGGCTGCTTGTCTTTTTTGCGGTTTCGGCTTTTGGGGTATCGTTTATTTTACCCACAACCTCCAACATAGCGGTTTGCGAGTATTCGGCCTTATCTATCGTTCTTTTGATATCCGTGGTAAGCTTGTTGTTTTTAAGCGCCAGGGCCGATAGCTGTTTTTTGTAAGAAACTTCGCTTTTTGCATTACTGTTGCCGCTGCTCTCTCCGGCAGAAAAGTATACCTTAAATATAAGCTCGGTGGGTATGCTGTTGGTAGCATCGCTGGTGTAATACCTGGCTTTTATATCGTCGGTATAGGCGTAAAGCTTTACGTATTTCCCGCTTTCCAGCACTTGTAAAAAAACGGTATCAGTTTTAAAGGTGGTATCGCGCCCGTGGCCCAATCTATTTTGGTGGGTTTCATCAAGGCTGATATTTACCACATGGCGTTCGTATTTCTCCAGCCCGGTAAAGGCGAACGAGCGGATCTCGCTAATAGGGAATTTTTGCACTTCGGCTATTCCCGTTGGCTTAAATTTAACGATGTGTGGATTGTGTTCCAGCCCGCTATGCTCAATAAAACCTCTTAATGTATCGCCTTTTTGTGTAATGGCATACGCATCTTTAAAACTTTGGGCAAACGATGTTGCGGAAACAAAAAGTATTGGCAGGAGTAGTGCATAGAAATATTTCATGCGTGTGTTAAGGTTTATAATTGGCGGCAACAATATACACAAATAATATAAACCTAATAAAGTTATTACAAGAGCGAAGAACGACAGGCTGCCTTTAAAACTTGATGAATTTATCCACCTGCTCGTTTGTAAATTTAAGCGTATCGGGCTCAAATAAATTACCTGTTTCGTCCATCTCCTTACGGATATTGGCTATATGTATTTTTAGCGGCATTACATGCAGGTGTACGTAATTGCATATCCCGGTAAAATGGTCGATACCGCGGATATTGCCATATTTGCCCGATGATAAACCCACCAGCGCAGCTTTTTTCTCGTAAAAACTCTCCGGGAAACTACAGCAATCAATAAAAACCTTTAAAACGCCGGGGAAACTGCCATTATACTCCGGGATAACAAACAGGAACTTATCGGTACTGCTAACCATTTCCTGTATTTTTTCAAATTCGGGGCTGCGTTTGCCATATAAGTCGGTTTCAATTAAATTGGGCGGCAGGCTTGTTAACGAAAACAGGTTAGCTTCCACCCCCTTTTCGGCTAATCGCTTTTGATAATATTGGGCTAATTTGTAGGTTGAGCTATTGGGGCGGTTGGTGCCGGATATGATAGTTACCATGTTTTTATTTTGAATGAGCAAATAAGCGCAACGAGTGAATAGCTGAATTAATGATTTTTGAATTAAGAAAAGGGAAGGATTTTGGCGCAATGCAGAAATCACTCATTCCACAATTCGCTAATTCCCGGCATTCAATAAACACTCATTCGCTAAATCCGGCCCTATTTTGTTTGTAAGTTGGCAAATGCTGTGGATTTCTAAATTATATAATTGCGTATCTTTGTTGCGGATAAAAAACAATGCAAACATAAAAATTTAAGTGTTTGTTTTTCGTTCTAAATAAACCGCTTAATTAATTTTTTGAATATACAGAATGGGTAAAATTATAGCTTTGGCCAATCAAAAAGGTGGCGTCGGGAAAACTACATCATCCATAAACCTGGCCGCAAGTTTAGCCGTGCTTGATTATAAAACTTTGCTGCTTGATGCCGACCCGCAGGCCAACTCAACATCAGGCATCGGGTTCGATCCGCGCAATATAAAAAACAGCATTTACGAGTGTATCATAAACGATATCGACCCGCACGATGCTATCCAAAAAACCGAAACACCAAACCTCGACCTGCTCCCCGCGCATATCGACCTGGTGGGTGCCGAAATTGAAATGATAAACCTAACCAACCGCGAATATAAAATGAAAGCGGTTTTGGAAAGCATACGCAACGAGTACGATTTTATCATCATTGATTGTTCGCCATCGTTAGGTTTGATCACCATAAACGCGCTTACCGCTGCCGATTCGGTTATTATACCGGTGCAATGCGAATACTTTGCGTTAGAGGGGCTTGGCAAACTGTTAAATACCATTAAAATTGTACAAACCCGGTTAAACACCAGCCTGCAAATAGAAGGCATACTGCTAACCATGTACGATGTGCGCCTGCGCTTATCAAACCAGGTGGTTGATGAGGTGAAAACGCATTTTGAAGATATGGTTTTCGATACCATAATACAGCGCAATACCCGCCTTAGCGAGGCCCCAAGTTTTGGCGTATCGGTAATTATGCACGATGCCAATTGCAAGGGCGCTGTAAATTACCTAAACCTTGCCCGCGAAATTGTGCGCAAAAATGGGTTGGTAAAAGATGAAGAACTGGCCACTACAGAAACCGCTTAAGCCATATGAGTGCAGAAAAGAGAAACGCCCTTGGTAAGGGCCTAAGCGCGTTATTGAATGATTCGCCAAGCGTAAATACTAATAATAAAACCAACACGCCAACAGGGCCGGTATCAGAAACCAATAGCCTGGGCAGCATCAGCGAGGTAAAAGTAAGCGAAATAGAAGTAAACCCGTTTCAGCCCCGTACCGAGTTTGATAGCCAGGCACTGGCAGACCTTAGCGCATCTATAAAGCTACAAGGTTTAATACAGCCTATTACAGTAAGGCGCATTAATGCGCATAGCTACCAGCTTATATCGGGCGAGCGCAGGCTGCGTGCCAGCAAACTTGCCGGGCTTACACAAATACCAGCTTACATACGCAGCGCCAACGACCAGCAAATGCTGGAAATGGCACTGATAGAGAACATACAGCGCGAAGACCTGAATGCAATTGAAGTTGCCCTCAGCTTTCAGCGTATGATTGACGAGTTGAAGCTGAAACAGGAAGAACTTGGCGACCGGGTAAGCAAAAACCGCAGCACCGTTACCAATTACTTAAGGCTGCTAAAATTACCGCCTACCATTCAAATTTCGCTGCGCGATGGTGAAATAAGCATGGGCCATGCCAAAGCCTTGTTAGCGGTAGACGATGCTACCACCCAGATATTTATCCACCAGCAAATTGTAAAGCAAGGCCTGTCTGTACGCCGCGCCGAAGAGATGGCCCGCGAAATTCAACAGGGGCCTCATAAAAAAGAAGGCAAACAGCCCGAATCGCTGCCGTTTCAGATGCAGAAAATACAGGACGAACTGGCCTCGAAATTCAGCACCAGGGTTAAGTTAAAAGTTAACAGCCAGGGCAATGGATCGATTGAAATACCGTTCCTATCAGAAGACGACCTGGGGCGCATACTGGAAATGCTGGATTGGTAAATTATGCTTAAACAACTGCTTGTTACAATACTTTTTATCTGCTTCGTATCGGTTTGCATGGCACAAAAGCCCGATACGGTTGCAAAAGCTAAAGATACCGCCACAGTTGTTAAGAAAGACACGGTTGTACGCAGTTCCTTCGCCCCAAAAATAAAAAAGGAAAAAATTTACCACCCCGATAGTACCCACATCCCCAGCCTTGCTGTAAAACGAAGTTTAATGATACCGGGATGGGGACAGGTGTATAATAAAAAGTACTGGAAAGTGCCGCTTATTTATGGTGGGCTGGGCCTTTTGGGCGCAGCAATAGTTTTTAACCAGGGTTATTTTCAGCAATTTTTGGCGCTGGCCAAAATAAGCAAAACGGGTGGCATACCCGCAAAGGGCAGCGCCTTGTAC
>CBFGNE010000513.1:0-3816 GCA_965649995.1 uncultured Mucilaginibacter sp. | reverse complement strand
AATTATCTTTTCCATTGTGTTTACTTTTATGTAAACTCATTTTAGGACAAGACAGTCTGTCGGTGCCATCGCGGGATTTGGTGCAAATAGGGGCGAATTATTACGAAAATTTCGAATTTTACCTTTGTTTTTCTTCAAAAAATAGGGGTTTTTCGGCAGTAAAAATCACATAACCCTCAACTTTTAATTCTGTTTACAACAAACATACCGTTGTTACATTCTGCTCTTTATCTTTTCAATAAATTTAAGTACGTTTGGGCTACACGATTTTAACTATTACTGATCTTATAAAAAATTAACATGAAGTTATTCATCAAGAAGCCGATAGCGCAATTAATGGCGGCATCGGCGGAAACAGAAAAAACATTAAAACGAACGTTAGGTGTCGGTTCGCTTATTGCACTGGGTATTGGTGCCATTATAGGTGCCGGTATATTTGTACGGACAGCAGCAGCGGCCGGTGAACATGCAGGGCCTGCAGTAACCATTTCCTTCCTTATTGCAGCTGCAGGTTGCGCGCTGGCTGGATTATGCTACGCAGAATTTGCCAGTATGATACCTATCGCAGGTTCGGCATACACCTACTCTTATGCTACCATGGGCGAGTTTATCGCCTGGATCATCGGCTGGGATTTGGTGCTGGAGTACGCTTTAGGCGCTGCTACAGTATCCATAGGCTGGTCGCAGTATTTTAACGAGTTTTTGCATACGTTCTTTAACGTGCATATACCTTTTATATGGTCGCACTCGCCGCTGGAAGTATCCAACACAACCACCGGCATGTATGCCGCCGAACTTGGGCAGCATGGTTATGTAAACCTACCGGCTATCTTTATTTTATTAATGCTTACGATGCTACTTATCCGTGGCACAGCAGAATCAGCCGTGGTGAATAACATCATCGTGGTAATAAAAGTGGCCATTGTATTAATGATCATCGGCTTTGGCTGGCACTTCATTAACCCTGCTTTGCATACGCCATACATGATCCCTGCTGATGCCGGTACTATTAAAGTAAGCGCAGGCACGGTTGATTATGGCGATACCTTTAACCACGGCTGGCTCGGCGTATTGCGCGGTGCAAGCGTGGTGTTCTTCGCCTTCATCGGCTTTGATGCGGTATCTACTGCTGCACAGGAGGCAAAAAACCCGCAGCGCGATATGCCAAAAGGTATTTTAATATCATTGGCTATTTGTACCGGTTTATACATCCTGTTCTCTCACGTACTTACCGGTTTGGTATCTTACAAAGAGTTCCTTATCCAGGGTAAAGAAGCTTCTGTTAGTTATGCTATCAAAGCCGCAATGCCTGGTTATGGCTGGTTAGCTTCGTTTGTTACGGTATCTATCCTTGCAGGTTTCTCATCGGTTATCCTGGTGATGCTAATGGGCCAAACCCGCGTATTCTACACCATGAGCGTAGATGGGCTGATCCCTAAAGTATTCTCTAAATTACACCCTAAACACCGCACGCCTTATAAATCTCAATGGTTATTCTTCGTGTTCGTATCGCTGTTTGCAGGCTTTATTCCTGATAAATACGTAGGCGATATGGTAAGTATCGGTACCTTATTCGCGTTTGTACTGGTGTGTCTTGGTATCTTCATTCTGCGCCGTACCGACCCTGATCTGGTTCGCCCTTTCAAAACGCCATGGTATATGATAGTTTGCCCGCTGGGTGCTGCTATATGCTTGTGTATGATAGCAAGCGAAGGCTGGGAAAACTGGGCACGTTTAATTGTTTGGTTGCTGATAGGCTTTGTAATTTACTTTACCTACAGCATCAAACGTTCACACGTGCGCAAAGGCGTTGTAGAGCCGGCTAACGACCCTATCAACCCAAAATTCATGGATTAATTAAGCACTAAACCAATAAAACAAAAAAGGTTCTGTTAACGCAGAACCTTTTTTGTTTTCATCCCTTTTGTAGCTGATGAAAACCAATAAAACCCTGTGGGTGCTTGTTTTTATTTCGGTTATCAATTCCATGGGCTTTGGCATTATTGTGCCGCTGCTGTATTCGTATGGTAAAAAATTTGGCGTTACCGAGCAAACCATCGGGCTGCTTACTGCCGCATTTTCCATTGCGCAGTTCTTTGCTACGCCAGTGCTGGGCACCCTATCAGATAAATTTGGGCGCAAGCCCTTATTGGCCATTAGCCTAATAGGCACCTGCGCATCGTTCATCCTATTTGGTTTGGCTAACAGCATAATCTTGCTTTTCGCTGCGCGGATACTGGATGGTATCACCGGCGGCAACATCTCCGTGGCGCAGGCCATGGTATCTGACATATCATCGGCAAAAGACCGCGCCAAAAACTTTGGCATATTAGGTTCGGCATTTGGTTTTGGCTTTGTAATAGGGCCGGCAGTGGGCGGCCTGCTCAGCCAGCTTGGCGAGAAAGTGCCCTTCTTCTTTGCAGCAGTTATCGCCCTGGTTGGTGCTTTGCTCACCATCTTTTTGTTAGACGAAACCAATAAAAAGAAAGCGGGAAAAGGCGGCGGGCATAACTTCAATTTTGTATCGCTGATAACGGTGATGAAAAAACCGGTTATTGGCACTGCTGTACTTGTTGGCTTTTTGCTAACGATGGCGCAATTTACCATGATCATCGGTTTTCAAACCTTCACGGTAGATGTGCTGAAAATAAACCCCACTCAAATAGGATTGATGTACGCCGGTTTTGGCGTTACCGGGATACTGATGCAATTGGCCGTCCCGCTCATCAAAAAAATCATTTCATCGCAAGCACTGATACTTCTGCTGTCTACCCTGGTTTGTTTGGGGATGATGATATTAAGCGGTTTTGCAACCGGGCTGGTATTGTTTGCCTTCAGTATGGGTATCTACGGTTTGTTTAACGGCTTGCGCAACCCAATGCTTAATGCCATTATTGCCGACCATAACAACGACTCCGAAAAAGGGGAGGTGATGGGCATCAACCAGTCGTACGCCTCCATTGGGCAAACGCTGGGGCCAATTACGGCGGGGCTGGTTACCGCCATATCGGTACATAGTATTTTCTTTTTATCGTCGTTATATATTTTAATTGCATTTTTGTTCAGTATTCGCTTAAAGTCGAGGGAATAAAAACCGAACGCCCATGCCACACTTCGTTTTTAAAGAGATCTTATCGGTAACGATGATCCTCTTCGCCATTATTGATATATTGGGCGCTATCCCGGTAGTTATCCAGTTAAGGCAGCGGTCGGGCCATATCGAATCTGAAAAGGCGAGCATAGCCGTTTTAGTGCTGATGATAGCCTTTTTATTTGTGGGGGATGAACTGCTTGCCATTATCGGGCTGGATATTGCCTCGTTCGCCATAGCAGGCTCTATCGTGATATTCATAATCGCGCTGGAGATGGTTTTAGGGGTTGATTTTTTTAAGGAAGAAGTGCCCGAATCGGTATCCATCGTCCCGCTGGCATTCCCGCTCATAGCCGGTGCCGGCACCATGACCACGTTGCTCTCCCTCAAATCGCAATACCAAACGCAAAACATCATTGTAGGTATCATCGTAAATACCGTTTTTGTTTACCTGGTGCTAAAGAATGTACAATGGCTGGAAAAACTGTTCGGTAAAACCGGGCTGCATATACTTCGTAAGGCGTTTGGAGTGATATTATTGGCTATCGCGATAAAGTTGTTTAGGAGTAATAGCGGGTTGTAGGGACCTCCACACTCATGTCATTCCGACCGAGGAACGAGGGAGGAACTATCTCTTGAGCGACAGCGAAAAATCTTGTTGTTGACGCAAAGCTCGCGACTTTGCATGCCTAACATGCACGATTAACAAGATTCCTCGTCGCTGC
>CBFGNE010000512.1:0-3816 GCA_965649995.1 uncultured Mucilaginibacter sp. | reverse complement strand
CGGTAATCTTAATATCGACATTAAAATGCACGAAGGCCACAAGTATTACTTCGGCGATATAAAATTCTCGGGCAATGCACGTTACCCCGGCGACATACTTACCCGCGTAATGTCGATTGAAAAAGGCGCGGTTTTTAGCGAGGAAGAATTAGGTAAACGTTTAAGCGGCCCTACGCCAAACAACGATGATGTATCATCCTTATACCTTAACGATGGTTACTTAACCTTCAATGCCGACCCGGTACAAACCCGCATCCATAACGACACTGTTGACCTTGATATCCGCATATACGAAGGCCCGCAATACACCATTAACCGCGTTATATTAAAAGGTAACGATGTTACCAATGATAAGGTGGTAATGCGCGAGATCCGTACCAAACCGGGGCAAAAATTCAACAAAGAACTATTGATACGCAGTGCGCGCGAAATTGGCCAACTGGGCAACTTTGATGAGCAAAAGACCGAGCCAAGGCCAACCAATATTAACCCAGCCGAAGGTACTGTGGATTTAATTTACAACGTAGTAGAAAAACCATCCGACCAGATAGAGCTTTCGGGCGGTTTCGGTGGTGGCCAATTGGTAGGTACACTGGGCTTAACGTTCAACAACTTCTCGTTGCGTAATTTATTCAATGGCAAAGCATACCGCCCGCTTCCAAAAGGCGATGGTCAAAAACTTAGCTTAAGAGGTCAAAGTAGCGGCCGTACTTACCAAAACTTCTCGTTCACCTTTAGCGAGCCATGGTTGGGTGGTAAAAAACCTATTTATTTTGCTTTATCTGCGTATACACAAGGCAGCTCTACAGGGCAATACTATCCAAAAACCAGCCCTAACTACAACAACCTGCGTATCAATGGTGTCGGTATTACATTGGGTAAACGTTTAAACTGGCCCGATAACTATTTCCAGCTTAACTACTCTTTAAACTTCGATCATTATAACCTGGATAACTACCCTGGCTACCTGTTTAACAACGGTACATCGTACAACATAAAGTTAACCCAGGAGTTTAGCCGTAACTCGGTAGATGTGCCGCTTTACCCAACAAGTGGTTCAAACATAAAACTAACATTGCAGGGTACGCCGCCATATTCGTTGTTTAACCATATCAACTACAATATCGCCACACCAGAAGACAGGTACCATTTTGTGGAGTACTACAAAGTGAAATTTGATGCCCAGTGGTTTACCAAAATAACCGGCAAACTGGTATTAATGAGCCAGGCAAGGTTTGGTTACCTTGGCCAGTACAACAGCAAAGTAGGCCCGTCGCCGTTCGAGCGCTTTAAATTAGGTGGCGATGGTATGCAGAGCTACCAGTTTCTGCAGGGTACAGATATTATTGGTATGAGGGGTTACGAAAACTTCTCGGTAGTACCGGTAGGGTCAAGCTTCAATGCAAACACCAACCAGGGCAACGCTATCTATAACAAATACACATTTGAGTTAAGGCACCCGGTAATTGCCAGCCAGTCGGCAACCATTTATATGCTTGCTTTTGCAGAGGGTGGTAACGTTTGGGATAATATAAGCCAGGTAAATCCGTTTAACGTTAGGCGTTCGGTAGGTTTAGGTGCAAGGATATTTTTACCTATATTTGGCTTGCTTGGGCTTGATTATGGTTATGGGTTTGATAAACTGCCGGGACAGCCTGATGCTAACAAAGGGCATATCCACTTCACCATTTCACAAAGTTTAAGCGGAGGATTTAATTAAATTTATGAAGAAGATAGTTTTAGTACTCTTTTTTACATTCACAGCATCAATAGCTGCTATGGCGCAGCGCTTTGCGTATGTTGATTCGGATTATATTTTGAAACATATACCCGAGTACGCATCATCGCAAAAGCAACTGGCTGCTTTATCAGAACAGTGGCAAAAGGAGGTTGATGCCCGTTTCCAGGAGATCGACCGCTTATACAAAGCCTACCAGGCCGACCAGGTGCTGATGACGCCCGATATGCGCAAACGCCGCGAAGCCGAAATTGTAGACAAAGAAAAATTGGCGAAGGATTTTCAGCGCGATAAGTTTGGCCCAGATGGCGAATTGGCAAAGAAAAGCACTTCGCTGATTAAACCTATACAGGATAAAGTGTCCAAAGCAGTGCAGGCAGTTGCCGAAAGCGATAATTTGGATATGATATTTGACAAAAACAGCGAGGTGATTATGCTTTATGCAAGCCCACGCTATGACAAAAGCGCCGACGTGGTAACCAAGTTGGGCCTCAAGCCAGGAGTTTTCGCTAAATAAAAAAAATACATAAATTCGCGAACTATTTAATTTAAACACCAGAACAGAACAAAAAACAATGAAAAAACTATTTAAAGTTGCTTTAGTTGCAGCAGGAATGTTATTTGCAGGCAACTTTGCCCAGGCCCAAACGAAAATAGGCCATATTAATTTTGAGCAGTTGGTAGGCTTGATGCCAGAAACTAAAACGCTTTCTACCCAGATAGACGCTTACAAACAAACATTTGTTACTACGTTAACAAGTATGAACAATGAATTGCAGTTGAAATTGAAAGATTACAACGACAAAAAAGCAACTATGACCGACGCTGTACGCGTGCAAAAAGAAGGCGAACTGCAGGATATGCAAAAACGTTTCCAGGATTACCAGGGTACTGCACAGCAAAGTGTTGAAGCAAAAGGTAACGAATTAACCAAACCATTGGTTGATAAAGCACGTGCTGCAATTGCAGCTATAGCAAAAGAAAAAGGCTATACTTACGTTTTAAACTCTTCACAAACCGATCTTATCGTATCTCCGGATGCTGATGACCTGATGGCAGCTGCAAAGCTTAAATTGGGCTTAAAGTAAGCTAAACGAATTATTTATTTATAAAAGCGCCCTCATTAAGGGGCGCTTTTTTTAGTTTTGAAGTATATGGCAACAGGCACCTCAATAGGCGTATTTGATTCGGGCATAGGCGGCTTAACCGTTTTCCGCTCCATTGTGGAAGCGTTGCCGGGCTACGATTATTTATACCTGGGCGATAATGGCCGGGCGCCTTATGGTAACCGCTCTTTTAATACCATACACCAATACACCTGGGAATGCGTACAGTGGATGTTTAAACAAGGCTGCCCGCTGGTGATACTGGCCTGCAATACCGCATCTGCCAAAGCATTACGCACCATACAGCAGCAAGATTTGCCGAAGCAATATGCAGATAAACGCGTGCTGGGCGTTATTCGCCCCACGGCAGAGGTAATTGGCAATTACACCAAAACCAAAGAGATTGGCGTACTGGGCACAAAAGGCACCGTACAAAGCGGATCGTACCTGATAGAGATAGAACACTTTGCACCCGAGCTTAAAGTTTACCAGCAAGCCTGCCCGCTATGGGTACCGCTGATAGAGAACGGCGAATACGATAAACCCGGCAGCGATTACTATGTACAGCTATATTTAGATCAATTGATGGCGCAATCGCCCAACATAGATACCATTTTGCTGGCTTGTACCCATTACCCCCTGCTTGCCGATAAAATAAAGGACCACTTACCGGTTAATATGACGGTGGTTGCCCAAGGCGACATAGTAGCCGCCAGCCTGGTAGATTACCTGCAGCGCCACCCCGAAATTGAGCAAAAACTCACCAAAACCGGCAACCGCCAATTCTATACCACCATAGACGACACCGCCGACTTTGACCACCATGCCTCCTTGTTCTTTAAAGACGAAGTAAAGAGCGCGTTTGTGGATGTAAGAGAAGGGTGCGAGTGATAGATGTGCAGATGTGTCGACCACGCCGTCATTGCTGTAAGGGTTTAGTAATTCGACAATAGAATTAGGTATTTTTTATTT
>CBFGNE010000511.1:0-3818 GCA_965649995.1 uncultured Mucilaginibacter sp. | reverse complement strand
ATAAAAGAGCTTATTAATTAGAATTATCGCAAATTTATTAAACTATTTGCCCGCGCTGCTGTCTATACCATAACGTATTAAAAATATACGGATACCACACTTACGATACCATGAAAAAAATTATTTTAGGGATGCTGGCAAGCTGTTTTTTCCTTGCGGCATCTGTTACCCAAACAAAAGCGCAGGTAAGCCTCAATGTTAATATTGGCGCCTGGACACCTCCGGCAGAATACGCCAATGTTGAATACGTTTATTTGCCCGATGTAGAAAGCTATTATTACGTACCTAAACACCAATACGTTTATTTAGACGGCGGGCAATGGGTTTTTAGAAACGCTTTGCCGCCACGGTACAGCAGTTATAACATCAACAACGGCTACAAGGTTATTGTAAACCGCCCGCAGGCTTACCGTTACTTTGCTACCGACCGTACCCGTTATGTTAAGTATAAAGGGTCTAACAAGCAGGTAATTGTTCGTGGTAACTCGTACAATGCCCACAGGAATAATTATGTACGCAAAAATGTGTACGTTAACAAAGGCAACCCGGGCCACGGTAATGGCGGCGGCGGAAAAGGCAAAGGCCATGGTGGTGGAAATGGCAAAGGCCACGGCAAACACTAACAAAGGAAATTATATTTATAAAAAAGGCTCTCCAATTGGGGAGCCTTTTTTTGTTTAAGGATGTTGACTAAACTACCGCGTCTTTGAGGAATGAAGCAATCTGTACGCAGGCAGAGCCGTTCTGCAATTCCGCGCTACTAACCGGGAGATTGCTTCGTTCCTCGCAAGGACGTTGGGGAGAGTGTTGGCAATAGTATCCCTATACAATAAACGTTTTCGCCTTTGCCAGCGCATTATCAATCCCACTTGCATCGCTGCCGCCGGCCGTGGCATAAAAGGGCTGGCCACCGCCGCCGCCTTTTACTTCCTTGGCCAGTTCCTTAACAATGTTGCCTGCATGCAGCCCTTTATCCTTCACCAGGTTTTCGGCAATCATTACGGTTATATTGGGTTTGCCGCCTATCTCGGCAGCTAATACCAGGTATAAGTTTGGCACAATATCCTTTAAGTTATAGGCCAGGTTTTTTACCGCATCGGCATTGGGCAGCTCTACCCTTTGGGCAATGAAGTTGATCCCGTTAATGTCTTCCGCCTTTTTAGCCAGTTCGTCTTTTAAGCCGGAAGATTTCTCCAATATCGATTTCTCTATTTCCTTCTTCAAACGGTTGTTTTCATCCAGCAGGCTTTCGATGCTTTTGCCGATATCCTTTGGGTTTTTCAGCAGCTCTTTTACCTGCTGTACCAGTTTGGTTTGCTCGTTGATGTAGTTTTCTGCCGCGATGCCGGTGATGGCCTCGATACGGCGAACGCCCGCAGCTACGGCACTTTCTGATACAATTTTGAAGTAGCCGATATGCCCGGTAGCTTTTACGTGCGTACCGCCGCAAAGCTCTTTACTAAATGTAGCATCGAAAGTGATCACCCTTACAAAATCGCCGTACTTTTCGCCAAACAGGGCAGTTACGCCGCTGCTGATGGCTTGTTGATAGGGCACGCTGCGCTCTTCCTGTAAATAGATATTCTGGCGTATCTTTTCATTCACGATAGCTTCGATGCGTGCCAATTCTTCTTCCGTTACTTTAGCGAAGTGCGAAAAATCGAAACGCAGGTAATCGGCATTTACTAAGGAACCTTTTTGGTTTACATGCGTGCCCAGTACCTGTTTCATGGCAGCATGCAGCAGGTGCGTGGCGCTGTGGTTATTATTGGTGCTGTTGCGTTTCTCCGCGTCTACCATGGCGGTTAAGGCATCCTCCGGCGTTGATGGCAATTTATCTGTAAAGTGTACGATGAGGCCGTTCTCCTTTTTGGTATCCGTAACCTCTATAATTTCTCCGTTAGGAAAAACCAGTTCGCCCTTATCCCCTACCTGGCCACCGCTTTCGGCATAGAAAGGTGTTTTATCCAAAACAATCTGGAACTGCTCCTTACCCTTAGCCGTTACCTTGCGGTATTTAATGATATGGGCAATCGTTTCAGTTTCATCGTAACCGGTAAATTCAACGGCTTCGTCTTCGTCTTTTACAAGGATCCAGTCGCCGGTATCGATGGCGGTAGCAGCGCGGGAGCGGGTCTTTTGTTCTTGAAGGGCGGCATTAAAGCCAGCCATATCGACTGTGAATCCTTCTTCACGAGCCATAAGTTCGGTTAAGTCAATCGGAAATCCGAAAGTATCTGACAGTTCAAATGCAAGTTTTCCCGGTATGATAAAATCATGCTTTACAGCCGCGGGGAAATCCTTAAGAAACTCATCTGTAGACATCGTTTTCTGAACCACAATTTCAGTCGTCAGTTTAACGATACCCGATTCTAAAGTCCTTAAGAAAGATACTTCCTCCTCCAAAACCACCTTCTGCACAAAATCCTTCTGATTCCACAGTTCATCAAACACTCCTTTAAACTGCTCTGCCAATAGTGGTACTAACTCGTTAAAGAATGGCTCTTTAAAGCCCAGCGTTTGATAGCTGTAACGCACCGCACGGCGTAATATCCTGCGGATAACGTAGCCTGCCTTGTTACTTGCTGGCAACTGTCCGTCCGAAATGGCAAAGCTAATAGCACGGACATGGTCGGACAGTACGCGCATGGCAACAGCATCGGCCCAATCAGCATCGCCGGGTTTAGCGGCGCTGTTATATTTTTTGTTCGATTTCTCCGCGATGAACTGTATCATCGGTTGGAAAACATCAGTATCGTAGTTGCTTGTCTTGCCTTGCAGCACCCTCACCAAACGCTCAAAGCCCATACCTGTATCCACGTGCTTATTCGGCAGCGGGTGCAGCGAGCCATCCTTTACACGGTTAAACTGCATAAATACGTTGTTCCATATCTCTATCACCTGGTCGTGATCGGCGTTAACTAATATAGCGCCGCTTACTTCGGCATGCTCGCTATCCGGCCGGCTGTCGTAATGCACTTCCGAGCAGGGGCCGCAGGGGCCGGTTTCGCCCATTTCCCAAAAATTGTCTTTTTTATTGCCGGGGAGGATGTGGCTGTCATCTACATACTGTTTCCACAGTTCGTAGGTTTCAGTATCTTTTTCAAGCCCTTCTTTGTCGTCCCCTTCAAAATAGGTAACGTACAGGCGGTCTTTATCCAACTTGTAAACTTCGGTAAGCAGTTCCCAGCTCCAGGCAATGGCGTCTTTTTTAAAGTAGTCGCCAAAGCTCCAGTTGCCCAGCATCTCAAACATGGTGTGGTGGTAGGTATCAATTCCCACTTCCTCCAAATCATTATGCTTGCCGCTTACACGCAGGCAGCGCTGGGTGTCGGCAACACGCGGGTCTTTGGCAGGTGCCTCGCCCAAAAATATATCCTTAAACTGGTTCATCCCCGCGTTGGTGAACATGAGGGTAGGGTCGTTTTTTATTACAATAGGCGCGCTCGGCACAATAACGTGCCCTTTAGAGGCAAAAAAATCAAGGAATGCCTGGCGGATTTGGGTAGCTGTCATAATTTAGTACTTGTATCTGCAAAACTGGTTTGCTGTGCAAAAGTGTGAATTTTTGTGCAGTTTTCCTCATTATTCAACATCGTCATTGCGAGGAACGAAGCAATCTCCCGATGAGCAGAGCAGTCTGCAAATCCACTTGTCCTGCGTAGAGGCTGCTTCGTACCTCGCAATGACGCGTGGAGATTTTTCTTAAATTCGCCCCTTTCACTCCGCTATGAAAATACAGATCATGGGCGCTTCCTGCGCAGGCTCCACTACTTTAGGCCGCGCACTGGCAGAACGCCTTAACATCCCCTTTTTTG
>CBFGNE010000510.1:0-3823 GCA_965649995.1 uncultured Mucilaginibacter sp. | reverse complement strand
CACCGATTCATCTGCATCTGAAATCTGCACACCTGCGCATTACTTCGCAAATTCCGGCTTCAAGTATTCCTTCATCGCTTTGCGCATCTTCATCACTTTAGGGGTAGATACAGCTGCAATGTATGGGTTGCTATCGCCGTTGGTACGGTAATAGTCCTGGTGGTATTTTTCGGCAGGGTAAAACACTTTAAAGGGTACAACCTGGGTTACAACAGGGTTGGGGTAATGCTTTGATGCATTCACTTTTTTGATGGTGGTTTCCAGCGTTGCCTTCTCGGCATCATTGCGGTAAAAGGCGATAGAGCGGTAATCGGTACCCACATCCGGCCCCTGCCGGTTTAGCGTAGTTGGGTCGTGTGCGTTCAGGAAAGCCTCGGCAAGCGTAGCGTAACTGATCACCTTTGGGTCGTAGTAAATTTGTACGGTTTCGGCGTGGTTGGTGGTACGGCTGCTAACATCCTCGTAAGTAGGGTTAGCGGTATTGCCGCCTGCATAGCCCGATATTACTTTGTTTACGCCTTTCAGCTCGCTCATGGCTTCCTGCATGGCCCAAAAGCAACCGCCGCCAAAAGTGGCAACCGCTTCGCCTTTGGCTGGTTTTGGCAGTGCCGCCATGCCCTTTGGCTGCCCGTTGGCGCATCCGAGGAATAATATTACGGATGCTGCATATAATGCTAATTTTTTCATGATTCGTTTTTTATACTATTTGTAGTAATAAACGTAAAAACCTTACGGGGAGATGTGAGATATGAGATGTGAGATTTGAGAAATGACATCGCGATGAAATAGTTAGGAAATTCAAAACCGCAAATCCGAATTCCGAAATTATCTATCAACCATTCAACCACTCACTTTACCTTCGCTTTTATCATCCAAAGCAGCTTGTCCAGTCCGTTTAGTTTTATTTCATAGGCGGTACTCATTAGCATACCCAGTTTACCGGGCGGGAAGCCTTTGCGTTGCATCCACTCCAGGTAGCTGATAGGGATATCGCTAATCAGGGTATCCTTATACTTGCCAAAGGGCATCCTCGTCTTTACAATATCCACTAATATTTGCGGGTCGGCATTTACATTTTCCACCCGGTAAATGTAGGAAATTTACCGCCGCGCTACCACATTTTTACCGCTTTGCTTACAGCTAAAAAGCCAACTAAACCAGCCACGATGGCCAATGCCGCTTTCGCACGATTAATATTAGGGATAGGGGGGATGTAGCGTACCCCGTTCTCATCGCTCACTGCGGCATGCCCAACGTAACGGCCTTGCTTGGGGCGCGCAATATCTTCAAACCTGTTGGCTAAAAAGTTAAGCCCGGTTGCCAGTTCGCGGCCGCGCATTACGGGGCCATGTCCGGTAGCGGCTATGCGGGGCTGCAGCGCTGCCAGCTTACGTACCGATTTTGCTGCGGCTATCCAGTCGCTGGTAATATATTTTGGTGGGCCGCTTATTTTTCTGTTATAAAATGCCAGGTTCCAGGCCGATTCTGCCTGTGTGGTAGCGAAAGCATCGCCGGCTATAAGTGTAGTGTTTAGCGGCATAAACAGCGAGATATGCCCGGGTGTATGCCCCGGTGTATGTATCACTTTCCATTCCGGCAATTCGGGAATGCCATCGTACATATCTATTATGCGCAGGTTGCGGCTGATGTTGATAGGTTTTGTAGAAAACAGCACCGAAGCCAAACTCATCAGCCCACCACCGGTTTGCGGGTCGGCAGGAGGGTAGGAAGATTTTCCGGTGAGGTAAGGTGCTTCCATAGGATGCGCATAAACAGGCACATTCCAAATTTTTAATAGTGCACCAAGCGAGCCTGCGTGGTCGGTATGCCCGTGTGTAAGTATAATAGCGGATGGGCGCGTACCGGGGCCAAATAATGTCTCGGCCATGGCAATTATTTTATCTTCCGATCCTTTTATGCCGGTATCTACCAGTACCCAGCCCTTTCCCGCGCCACGGCGGTTGGCTATCATATATACATTTACAAAGATGAGGCGCATGCCCCAAACGCCCTGCGCTACCTGGAAGTATTTAACATTTTTATTAGCAAACATAATTTTTTATAATGGTTGCTTGGATAACAGGCGGGGCGCCCGAATGGTTTTAATTTTTGGGGATTACACCGATTATGAAAAGATTACACGGATCATAAAGAATTTCAAAGATTTTTGAAGAATTCCACCGATTATTATGGGATTCCACCGATTTTCGGACTATTACACAGATTATGCTGCGGCTTCAACACATTTTTTCAGGTCGCGCAATCGTTGCCTTACATTACCGCGTAAATTGTTTTTTATAAAACCGCCTACCAATGTAAAAGGGAACCGAAGCCTGAAATTATATAAAAAAGTGACTTTGGCGGTATCGGGAGTGACGTCCCGGAACGTCCATGAACCGGCAAACGTTTTGAACATATAGGGGCCTTTGGTCATTTTTACGGCGGTGGTCCATGGGCGGCTAAAGGTAACATAACGGGTTTCCATCCCCATGCCATTGTGTGCTACACACCAGGCTTTAACGCCTTTACCGGCTTCGGTTGCGCCGTTAACCAATTCGGCCTGTTTTAAAAAAGTATCCCAGTTAAGCCTTTTGTTGTAGTCCTGGGTATAGTCGAAAATTACGGTGGCTGGTTTATTGATGATGATCTTTTCGGAGAAATGTAAAGATGCCATATAGTGTTATCAGTAAGGGTTATGGTAAAGATAAGAATTTACAGCGGGCTGCAAAAGTGTTCCACATGATTTTTATTGGTTTTCTCCATTTAACATATGTAATTCATAATAAGCTAATTATAACGGTTATATAAATAACAGGGGTGTTCCAAACTGTTTCACTATTTTGCTTAAAATACTGATTATCAACACTAAACAAAAAATGGGTGTTTCACATACAAACCGGAACACTTCGGTATAATCTGTGCATTGGTAATTTGCACATCTGCACATGTAAACCTATCTTGCCCCATAACCCCGATTATTTAAACCTTCATGAGTAAACCCCATTACCCCATACTGGATGGACTACGCGGTACCGCCGCAGTTTTAGTTGTGATATTCCACCTTTTTGAAGCTTATTTTCCCGACTTGACCAAACATCCCATGCACCATGGCTACCTGGCGGTAGACTTTTTTTACCTGTTATCGGGCTTTGTTGTGGGCTACGCATATGACGATCGCTGGGCGAAGGGGATGACGGTAAAGCAATTCTTCAAAATAAGGTTTATACGCCTGCACCCGCTGGTAATTGTGGGCACAATCATCGGCGCCATTTGCTTCTGGTTCGATCCGTATAAGGATATGCAAGTCGTAGATATCGGTAAGTTCGTTACGGTGATATTGTTAGGGTTTACGCTGCTGCCTGCCACTACAGATGTGCGCGGCTGGGGCGAAACCCACCCGCTCGATGGTCCCTGCTGGAGTTTGATGCAGGAGTATATTGCTAATATCCTTTATGCCGTCATCGGGCGTAAACTCAGCAGAAATGCACTTTGGGCAGTGGTTATTGTTAGCGGTATTGTACTTGTCATCGTATCGGTAGACCATGGCGACCTGGGCACCGGCTGGGGGTACATGAAAATAAAATCGGCCTTTATTGCCGATTGGTTCTATGTAAAAGGCTCGGAAGGGTACCCCAATATTTGGGTGGCACCGGTGCGGATGATGTTCCCGTTCTTTGCCGGGCTATTGCTCTTCCGAACGGGTAAGCTGATACGTGTGCCGATGGCTTACATCGTTTGCTCGCTGTTATTGGCTGCGTTATTCTTCTTCCCATACTATAGCTGGAATGGTTACTTCGACGCGCTTTGCATCATTATTTTGTTC
>CBFGNE010000509.1:0-3831 GCA_965649995.1 uncultured Mucilaginibacter sp. | reverse complement strand
GGTATTTGGCCGCACATTTTCCGACCACATGCTTGTGGCCGACTACGCCGATGGCGAGTGGAAGAACTTTGAGATCGTCCCTTACGGCCCAATTGCTATGCACCCTTCTATTTCTGCCCTGCACTATGGGCAGGCATTTTTTGAAGGCATAAAAGCTTATAAACATGCTGATGGTACGGTCACTATTTTCCGCCCGGACAAAAACGCAATCAGGTTTAATAAATCTGCCGAGCGCCTTTGCATGCCTACCCTGCCCGAGGAACTTTTTATCCAAAGCATTGCTGCCGTGGTTGATATCGACCGCGAGTGGGTGCCTTCAAAAGAAAACCACGCCCTGTACATCAGGCCGTTCATGTTCGCTACCGACCCTTACCTGGGGGTAACGCCATCGGCCACTTATAAATTTGTTGTGCTTATTGGCCCGGTTGGCCCATACTTTGCAAAAGTGATGCGGGTTAAAATAGAAACTAAATACACCCGCGCTGCCGAGGGTGGTATGGGATTTGCAAAAGCTGCGGGCAACTACGGCTCGGCTATGCTGCCTGCCCGCAAAGCTACCGAAGAAGGCTTCGACCAGTTGATATGGACCGATGCTAAGGAGCACGCCTATGTAGAAGAAATGGGCGCCGCTAACGCGATGTTCCTGCTTGATGGTAAACTGATAACCGCCGAAGCAAAAGATACGATACTGGATGGCGTAACCCGCGATACGGTAATTGCCTTGGCTAAAGAATGGGGTATACCTGTTGAAGAACGCAAGGTGTCGGTTGCCGAGATAATTGAAGGTGCCAAAAACGGCAAATTGACCGATGCTTTTGGTGCAGGTACTGCCGCTACCATTGCCGCAGTAGGTTCTATCAGCTATAATGGCGAAGAGTATCAGCTAAGCGATCCATCCACACGCGAATTTTCTAAACGTGTGCTGTCTACGCTTGATGCTATTAAATATGGCACTGTACCCGATACCCACGGCTGGAATTACGTTGTGTAATTAAAAAGGTTATTTTAGATATGAGGCCCTGCAAGAAATTGCGGGGCTTTTTTGTTCACAGATTTTACCGTGATGTCATTTCCTTTAGATTAGCTTCAACAAATTGTATAGGTTATTATTATTGTTGAAGCTTTCTTTTTGCTTCTTTTTCTTTGTTAATAACCTCGAATTTTGTGGATAAAGTTAACAGCGGTAAAGGCGCATTATTGTCATTTCCAGGCTTCGAGGCCTATGGTTCGATTTACTCCTTTACCGCTTGTTTTAAACTGTGGCATCAAATAGAAATTAGAGTTTACGAGGCTCATTAGTAAGGAATTGATGGTGTTTAAAACGTGTTAACTGTTTAATTAACATAAACAGTGTAAAGGTATGGAATTTGAGTTTTTTATTGGTGTTGATGTGTCAAAAAACACCTTGGACTTTGCTGTCCAGCAAGGCCCGCAATTATTATTTCACCGGAAAGTAGCCAACCAGCCGGAAGCAATTGCCACTTTTATTAAAGAAATAAATAAAGTTAACGGCGTCAAGCCGGGCAAGTCGCTTTTCTGCATGGAGTACACCGGTATTTATAACAATCATTTATTAGTTTACCTGCATAGGAAAAAGGCAAGTATTTGTTTGGAGCCCGCGGCACAGATCAGGAACTCGTTAGGTACTATACGGGGCAAGAATGACATGGTAGACGCTAAGCGTATTGCTTCTTACGCTTATAAAAACAGGGAAACCCTGCGCCTTTGGGCACCTAAACGGGATGTTGTACAGCAGTTGGCGCACCTTTCCTCCACCCGGTCCCGTTTGATTGAAGCAAAAAAAGCATTGTCGGTGCCTCTTAAAGAGCACTTGGCGTTTAGCACGAAAGATGTTGCCAGGCAAAGCATACAGGCATGCAGCTATACAATAAAAGCGATTGACGCAGATATAAAAAAAATTGACCAAACAATGCTAAAGGCAATAAATGAAGATGAAGAGCTTAAACGCTTATTTAGCCTTGCTACATCAGTGAGCGGCATTGGCAAAGTAACAGCCACACAAATAATTATTGCAACTAACGAATTTAAAGACATAAGCAACCCTAAAAAGTTTGCCGCTTACTCTGGCGTTGCCCCATTTAAAGACGATTCCGGCAAGGTGGTTAAGAAAGCGCGCGTATCGCATATTGCCAATAAGAAGGTTAAAACACTGCTGCATTTATCAGCAATCGTAGCTATTCAGCATAACCAGGAATTAAAACTATTCTATGAACGAAAAGTAAATCAGGAAAAAAAGAATAAAATGAGCGTTATAAACGCCGTCAGGAACAAACTTATCTTACGCGTATTTGCTTGCGTTAACCAAAACAGGTCTTATGAAAAAAATTATCAAAAAGTACTTGCTTAAATCATAGAAATCGAACCGAGGTACGAGGGAGAAATCTTGTTAGATGTGCAAGGCGACTAAGCAAAGCGGTTATGCAAAGCCTGTTACTTTCCATATCTAACAAGATCTCTCGTCGCTGCGCTTCCCTCGAGATGACATGAGGATTAAAGGCTAATTACATCGTCCCCTTCACCACAATATAAGGCGATAAAGCCTTACTCTCTACCGGGATGATCTTGGTAAACACTTTACCCGCTACCCAAATGGCCTTCATCAGCAACTTAGCAATAGCGGTTTGTTCAGATTTATTCTCCAGCCAAACCGAGAAACGGCCATGGTAATAGGCCTCCACATTTTTCAAGCCCAAAGCTTCGCAACTGCTTTTCAGCAGGGCAAGGTCCATACTGCTGATGTTGTGTTTATCGTAGTTCTCTTTATCAAAACTGCGCTGTACCCAGCCGTTTACGCTTTTAAAATTTGGCAGGGTGATAAACAGCGTGCCCCCGGGTTTTAAAAACTTAAGGTGCTCGCCAATGATGAATTTGGTATCGTTAAAATGTTCTATCAAACCAAAAGAAAGTACCATATCGTATTTCTCTACCGGCTGATAAGTAAACAGGTCGGCTTCAATGATGCCGATGTCGCCTTCCTTTAAATCATTTACCTCAAGCAATTGGTTCACCAACTCCGGGTGTATAAAATAATCCAGCAGGGTGGTTTTTAAGCCTTTATATTTTTTGAGATAGATGGCGTAATAGCCGGGGAAACCACCGAGCTCTATAGCAGTTTTGGCGTCCTTTTCGACAATGAGCTTACCCAAAATATCGCCGAAAACGTAATTGGGCTTCAGTTTAAATATCAGCCCTATCCTCGATTCCCAAAACGATTTCCAAAAAGCCCTATCGGTTAAATTATTGTCCATTAAATAGCATTTGTTTGGGCTGTGCCCTCAATTTTCTTCTCCAGTATGCGTGCCGGGTTGCCCACCGCGGTACTGTTTGCCGGTATACTTTTTACTACTACGGCACCTGCGCCAATCACTACATTATCGCCAATAGTTATATCGCCAATGATGCAAACATTGGGGCCTATATCCACATTGTTGCCAATTTGCGGGCATTTACTATGGCTGCCGTCTGCCAGTTTTTTATGGCCTATGGTTACGCCGTTGCGCAATACGCAGTTATTGCCAATGATGGTGCCGTAATTTACTACAAGCCCCTGCCCGTGGTAAAAAACCAGGTTTTTGCCTGCCCTAAGTTTGCGGGGCAGTTCTATCCCTAAATTCCACTCTACAAACAAGCGGTAAAATACCAGGTAGGGGAAAAAGATTATTTTGAGCAGCATGTACCGGTTTACGGCATTACCAGCCTGAACATAAACAGCACCAGCCGCGCTTTTATATTGCCCCGGTTGGCCCGCCAATCCTGGAATTAATACGCGAAAAAATTTATGAACTCGCCCAGGATGAAATACCGTATCAT
>CBFGNE010000508.1:0-3836 GCA_965649995.1 uncultured Mucilaginibacter sp. | reverse complement strand
TATATTATAATGGAAGATGATGTACTGATACAGATCAGTAACCGTATTAAAGATAAGCGCCGCGAAAAAAACATCACCGTGCAGGAGCTTGCCACCCGGGCCAACGTAAGCAAGGGGCTTATATCGCAGATAGAGAACAGCCGCACCATCCCATCGCTTGTGGTATTGGTAGATATTATAAAGGCGCTGGAAATTGATATGAACGTGTTCTTTAAAGATATCCACTCCACCGGCGGCAATTTCCCATTGATCATACGCCGCCAGGAAGAATACGACCGTTTTGAAAAGGAGCACGCCGAAGGTTTCCATTACCAGCGCATTTTTACCCAAAGCATTAAAAACTCCACGGTTGATATTGTAATACTGGAGCTGGAGCCCGAAGCACACCGCCCCCAGGTAGAGACAGAGGCTTATGAATATAAATATATCCTAAACGGCAGCATAGAATACCACTTTGGCGAAAAGGTTTATACCTTAAACCAGGGCGATTCGATGCTGTTTGACGGGCGCATCCCCCATACGCCAAAAAACACCGGCACCCAAACGGCAAGGATGCTGGTTATTTACTTTTTTGAGGAGCGGGCCTAAACATTTAAAAATTCCTTAACTTTAAATTAGTTTATTATTAATAAACATAGTTTAACATTGCTAAACAAAATTTAGAGAAATGCCCATTAAACTTGTTGTTTTTGATATGGCCGGCACCACGGTTAAGGATGAGGATAAAGTAACCGAAACCTTTCGCCTTGCAATGGAAAAGTATGGTTATACGGTTACTTACGATGCCATAAACCCGCTGATGGGTTACGAAAAAAGCGTTGCCATTACCAAAATGCTGCAACAACTGGAGCCTGATGGGCAAAAGATAACGCCCGGGCTTGTTAAAAACATCCACAAGGAGTTTATTGCGCTAATGATAGCTTACTATAAAAAAGCCGAGGCTATTGAAGCTTTGCCCAATGCCGAAGAAACCATGGCTGTCCTTAAAAAGGCAGGCATTAAAATTGGCGTAAACACAGGTTTTTCTAAAGATATTGCCGAAACGATAGTGGAGCGCTTACAATGGTGCGAAAAAGGGCTGATAGATTACCTTATCGGCTCGGACGAAGTAGAAAACGGCCGCCCCAACCCGGCCATGATAAACCGCATGATGAAATTAGCCGGCATTACCAACCCATTGGAGGTTGCTAAAGTAGGCGACACAGAAGTGGACATCCGCGAAGGGCAAAATGCCGGCTGCAAATATGTTATTGCCGTTACAACCGGTGCTTTTACCCGCGCCGAACTGGAACCTTATAATCCTACCCACATACTGGATGATATTGCCGGTGTGTTGCCTATTGTGCTAAACTAATGGCCATACCCGCAGCCAATAAACTAAAAGCCACAGTAGCCAACTGGCCGTATTGGCTGGTTTCGGTAATGGCGGCAGTGTCGGCATTTGGTGCCTATACCTCCATGTATGCCTTCCGCAAGGCCTTTGCCGCGGGTACCTTTACCGGGCAGCAATACCTGCATATAGATTATAAGGTATGGCTGGTAATTGCCCAGATCATCGGGTATACCCTCAGCAAATTTTATGGCATCCGCTTTATTGCCGAAGTAAAAGGCGCAAAACGCGGCCCTACTATTTTGCTGCTGGTGGGCATTGCCTGGCTTGCCCTGCTTGGTTTTGCATTGGTGCCTGCTCCTTACAATATCATCTTCCTGTTTATCAACGGCTTCCCGCTGGGGCTGATATGGGGGCTGGTGTTTGGTTATTTAGAAGGCCGCCGCTCTACCGAATTTATGGCCGCTGTGTTATCCATCAGTTTAATATTCGGTTCGGGCTTTGTAAAAACCATAGGGCAAACCTTAATACACGTTTACCACATAAGCGAATATAATATGCCCTTTTTTACCGGTGCATTGTTTGCCATACCGCTCATCCTGTTTGTTTTTATGTTGGAACTGATGCCGCCGCAAACCGCCGAAGACAAATTGCTCCGCGCCGAGCGCAAACCCATGGATGCAACCGAACGCAAACAGTTCATCATCCGCTTTTTGCCCGGCATTATACTAACGCTTATCATTTATGTACTGCTTACCATTATGCGCGATGTGCGCGATAATTTTGAGGTAGAGATATGGAATAGCCTGGGCATTAAGGACCGTAACATATACGCCAAAATAGATACACAAATATCTGTTATTGTTTTAGTGGCCATAAGCCTGCTTATCCTCGTGCGCAAAAACCTGCGGGCATTCGGTATTATCCACCTGTTTATTATTGGAGGCTGCGTGCTGGTGGGTGCATCAACACTTTTGTTTACGCTAAAACTTATTGGCCCTGTTAGCTGGATGACCTGCGCCGGGCTTGGGCTTTATTTAGGTTACGTGCCTTACAACGCCATCTTTTTCGAACGCATGATAGCCACCTTCCACTACAAAAGCAACGTTGGCTTTGTAATGTACGTAGCCGACTCGATGGGTTACCTGGGCAGCGTAAGCGTGCTGCTGGTAAAAGAATTTGGCAGGCCCAACATTAGCTGGGGTGCTTTCTTTAAAGAGGGTGTGCTGGTTGTGGCTATCGTTGGCGGCATTTGCGGCATTTTATCGTTAATTTACTTCCTGCAATCGGCACGCAGGCAACCTGCAGCAGCCGAAGCAAATACCCCGTTAAACTTTTCGTCATTATGAGTATTCCATCGGCAATAGTAATTGGTGCGGGCATTGTTGGGCTGGCTACTGCACGTGCGCTTGCTATGCGCGGCTATGAGGTAACCGTATTTGAGCGCAACGAACGCGCCGTGGGGGCATCCATCCGCAACTTTGGCATGGTTTGGCCTATCGGGCAGCCAAACGGCCCTTTATTTGAGCGGGCCATGTTATCGCGCAGCATATGGAAACAAACCTGCGAAGAGGCCGGCATATGGCACGATGAAGTTGGCTCGCTGCACCTCGCCTATCAAGATGATGAACTGGAGGTGATAGAACAATACGCTAACATCAACGGCAAACTGCGCGGGTGTACCTTGCTTACGCCGGGGCAAACCCTGCAAAAATCGGCAGGCGTAAACCCGGCGGGGCTTAAAGGCGCACTGTGGAGCGGCACCGAAATGATAGTAGAGGCACGCGCCGCCATTGGCAGTATCGCGCAATACCTGCAAGACAAATACGACGTAAAATTTTACTGGAATACCGCCATCAGCCAAGTGGCGCAAAGCAGGGTACAAAGCGGCTCCCGCAGCTGGCAGGCCGATGAAATATACGTTTGCAGCGGCGTAGAGTTCGAAACGCTTTACCCCGAGCTGTTCGCTTCCTTCAATATTACCAAGTGCAAACTGCAAATGCTGCGCCTTGCGGCACAACCCGATAACTGGCGCATTGGCCCGGCGCTTTGTGGCAGCCTCAGCATGATCCATTACCCTGGCTTCCAGTCGGCACCGGCACTGCCGGCCTTGCGCGCCCGCTACGAGCAGCAATATGCCGAAGAATTGAAATGGGGCATCCACGTAATGGCCTGCCAAAACCATACGGGCGAGGTTACCGTGGGCGACTCACACGAGTACGGTTTGGTACACGACCCCTTTGATAAGGATCTCATCAACCAAATGATATTGAATTACCTAAAAACCTTCAGTAACTTTAAAGATACCCGAGTTATACAAACCTGGAACGGCACCTACGCTAAAATGAAAACCGGACAAACAGAACTGGTGATGGATCCCGAGCCGGGCGTAACCATCATCAACGGGCTTGGCGGCAACGGCATGACGCTCTCTTTCGGGCTTTGCGAGCAGATCGTAGCGGCGAGGGCTTCCAAATAATTGGCTACAGTGCCTCCTTTCGTTTGC
>CBFGNE010000507.1:0-3836 GCA_965649995.1 uncultured Mucilaginibacter sp. | reverse complement strand
AACCATTCAATATAAACTCGTTATGGCGGGTACGGGGCTGTTCCTCTGCTTCTTCCTGGTGATCCACTTGCTGGGCAACCTGCAGTTGTTGCTACCCGCCGCCGAAGCTAAAGAACAGTTTAACTGGTACTCGCATTTGCTGGCCGGCAACATGCTTATCAAGGTCATCTCCTGGGTGCTGCTTATCGCCATCGTTGGCCATGCGGTTTACGCGTTAATACTGGCTGCTAAAACAAAAAAAGCCAACGGCTCCAAATATGTGTACGATAAGCGCAACGATGTTAGCCCCTGGAATAGCCGCAACATGGGGCTGCTGGGCACAGTTATCCTGGTCTTTCTGGTTATACACCTGAAAGACTTCTGGTACGTGGCCGATTTTACTAAAATGGGTTTAGATAATCAGGGCTATAAAGATATGTACAGCGTAGTGGTATTAACCTTTAGCCAATGGTGGTACGTGTTAATATACGAGGTATCATTCCTCGCTTTAGGCTTTCACCTGCTGCACGGTTTCTTTAGCGCGGCACGTACGCTTGGCCTGTATCATCCCAGGTATGTAAAACTGGTACGCTATACCGGCTGGTTATACACGGCTTTTATTACCGGCGGCTTTATGCTGATACCCATTGTTGTTTATTTTAATAACTGATTATCATGTTAGATTCAAAAATACCCGAAGGCAAACTGGCCGACAAATGGGACAACTATAAAGAACATGTAAAACTGGTAAACCCTGCCAACCGTAAAAAGTTGGATGTTATTGTGGTAGGTACCGGCCTGGCCGGTGCATCATGCGCGGCATCCTTGGGCGAACTGGGTTACAATGTAAAATCCTTCTGTTTTCAGGATTCTCCGCGCCGCGCACACAGTGTAGCAGCGCAGGGCGGCGTAAATGCTGCCAAAAATTATAAAAACGACGGCGACAGCGTATTCCGCATGTTTTCGGACACGATAAAAGGTGGCGACTTCCGCTCCCGCGAGGCAAATGTTTACCGGCTGGCAGAATGCTCTGCCAATTTGATAGACCAGGCGGTGGCGCAGGGTGTCCCCTTTGCAAGGGAATACGGCGGATATCTGAGTAACCGCTCCTTTGGCGGGGTGCAGGTATCGCGTACATTTTATGCCCGCGGGCAAACCGGGCAACAATTATTGTTAGGCGCGTACCAGGCCTTAATGCGGCAGGTTGGCGCCAACAAAGTAAAAACCTACACCCGGCACGAGATGCTCGACCTGGTAGTGATTGATGGCAAAGCAAAAGGCATCATCACCCGCGATTTGGTAACGGGCGAAATAGAACGCCACGCCGCCAACGCCGTGGTGCTGGCAAGCGGTGGCTATGGTAAAGTTTATTACCTGTCTACATTAGCTATGGGCTGCAATACATCGGCCATTTGGCGGGCGCATAAAAAGGGGGCGTATATGTCGGGCGTAAGTTGGATTCAGTTCCACCCAACCTGCTTGCCGCAATCAGGCGAGCACCAGTCCAAATTAACCCTCATGTCCGAATCCCTGCGTAACGACGGCCGTATCTGGGTACCCAAAAAAGCGCACGACGAGCGCAAACCAAACGATATCCCCGAAGAAGAAAGAGATTATTACCTCGAACGCCGTTATCCAACTTTTGGCAACCTTGCACCGAGGGATATATCCTCCCGCGCAGCAAAAGAACGTATTGATGCCGGTTGCGGCGTTGGCGTGATGAAGAATGCGGTCTTTTTGGATTTTTCCAAAGCGATAAAAGAACAGGGTAAGGAAAAGATAAAAGAGAAATACAGCAACCTGTTTAAAATGTACGATAAGATAAACGCCGTAAATGCTTATGAGGAACCGATGCTGATATCGCCTGCCGCACACTTTACCATGGGCGGTTTGTGGGTAGATTATGAACTGATGACCACCATCCCCGGCTTATTTGCCTTAGGCGAGGCCAACTTTGCCGACCATGGCGCCAATCGCCTTGGGGCAAATTCATTGCTGCAGGCATCGGTAGATGGTTATTTTATAGCGCCTTATAGTATTCCAAACTACCTCGCCGGCGAATTGAAAGCCGAAAAAATAACCACAGATCATCCGGCTTTTGTTGAAGCGGAACATGCTGTAAAGGAACAGTTGCAGCAATTTTTGAACATCAACGGCCACCTCTCTGCCGACTATTTCCATAAAACATTGGGCAAATTATTGTACGATGGCTGCGGATTATCGCGTACAAAAGCCAGCCTGCAAATTGCAATTGTATCCATAAAAATGCTGCGGATGCAATTTTATAAAGAGTTGAAAATAACCGGCGACCATACCGTAAACAGCGAACTGGAGAAGGCCGGCCGCGTGGCAGACTACCTTGATTTGGGCATATTGATGTGCGAAGACGCTTTAAGCCGCGAAGAATCATGCGGTGCCCACTTCCGCGAAGAGTACCAAACCCCCGATGGCGAGGCCCTGCGTAACGACGCAGACTATTGCTATGTATCTGCCTGGGAATGGAAGGGCGCAAATGCCGAACACGAATTGCATAAAGAGCCGCTTGTTTTTGAGAACGTATCCCTTACCGTAAGAAGCTACAAATAAATCCCGATCATGAAAATATACTTGAAGATATGGCGGCAGGATAATGCTGCTGCAGCCGGAGCGATGAAGGATTATACACTGGATGATGTATCGCAGGATATGTCGTTTTTGGAGATGATGGACCTGCTGAACGAATCGCTGATACAAAAAAGCGAACGCGTGGTAGAATTTGACCACGATTGCCGCGAAGGCATTTGCGGGCAATGCGGCATGATGATAAACGGCCGTGCACATGGCCCGCTTACCCATACAACCACCTGCCAGCTGCACATGCGCAGTTTTAAAGATGGCGATACCATCTACATCGAGCCATTCCGCGCTGCGGCTTTCCCGATTGTTAGGGATTTAAAAGTGGACCGCAAAGCGTTCGACAACATCATCCGGGCGGGTGGGTTTATTTCCGCTTCGACCGGCGAAACAGCCGAAGCCAACGGCATATTGATTTCGCACGCTATTGCCGAAGCTGCCTTTGTTGCTGCTGCCTGTATTGGCTGCGGTGCCTGTGTGGCTACCTGCAAAAATTCCAGTGCCGACCTGTTTACATCAGCCAAGATCACCCAGTTGGCTTTGTTGCCGCAGGGCCAGGTAGAACGTACCGAAAGGGTACTTGCCATGGTAGATCAGATGGATGCCGAAGGCTTTGGCCATTGCACAAATACCGAAGCCTGCGAGGTAGAATGCCCGCAGGAGATCTCGGTACTGCATATTGCCAGGATGAATTATGAATATAACAGGGCGCAATTGGTGAAGCATTAATGTTTAAAACCATGATAGTTTTAATAATAATATTAGCAGGGCTGCTTATGCTGGCTTTTGCCGCTAAGGTGAGGGCGGGCCTTCAGTTTACCAAACAAGTAAATAAACTGTTTGCTCTTTCACCGGCCTTACCCAAAAAAGTATTTCGCTATGAACAGTTAAACGGCTTGCCGGCCCCTGTTCAACGGTATTTTAAACATGTTTTAAAAGAGGGGCAGCCTTACATCAATTACGTGCGGCTTAAACACTCCGGAAAATTCAAGCCGGGGGCCGATAAAAAATGGGTAAATATTGTTGGTGAAGAATATTTTACAACCGCAAAACCGGGCTTTTTATGGAAAGGCGAAACCGCCATGTTTACTGCCACAGATCGTTTTATGGATGGCAGCGGCGGTTTAAAAGTAAACATATTTAATACCTACCCAATGGTAAATGGCAAAGGCAGCAAATTCGATCAGGGTGAGTTACTGCGTTGGCTTGGGGAGTGTGTTTGGTTCCCTACAAGCCTTTTACCC
>CBFGNE010000506.1:0-3839 GCA_965649995.1 uncultured Mucilaginibacter sp. | reverse complement strand
TGGCGAATAAATCATTAAAATAGGAAATAAAAATCTGATTTTTTTTTCATTAATCGCGCACGATTTACTAAGTTGCACATCATTCTGTATCCAGTTAATAACCAATAGTAACCTACATAACCAAATGAATATCAGGCAGAAAAACACCCTTATAGTTGCTGTATTGTTGATCGTATCCACGTTCGCCGCAAATGCGCTAAGCCCCAAAAGCAAGCTATGGACTGCGGCGAAAGCCAATGCCTGGTACGCCAAACAACCCTGGCTTAGCGGCAGTGATTACATCCCCGCAACCGCTATTAACCAGCTGGAAATGTGGCAGTCAGCTACTTTCGACCCTAAAACGATCGATACCGAACTGGGCTACGCCGAGGGCCTGGGTTTTAATACCATGCGCGTTTTCCTGCATAGCCTCGCCTGGAAACAGGACCCCGCCGGCTTTAAAAAGCGGGTGGGGGTATTTTTAACCATCGCTGCCAGGCACCACATAAAACCCATGCTGGTGTTTTTTGACGACTGCTGGAACAAGGAGCCCAAAGTTGGCTTACAACCCGCACCAAAACCTGGCATCCATAATTCCGGCTGGATGCAGGACCCGGGCCAACCCGCTTCCGAAAATGCAGCAAACTTCCCCGCGCTGGAGAAGTACGTAAAAGATGTTTTAACCACCTTTGCGCAGGATAAACGCATACTGCTGTGGGACTTATACAATGAGCCGGGCAACTCGGGCAAAGGCAGTAAATCGTTGCCATTGCTGAAAAATATTGTCGGCTGGGCACGCCAGGTAAACCCCTCGCAGCCCATCAGCATAGGTGTTTGGGACTGGAAACTGGAAGAACTGAACGCTTACCAAATTGCCAATTCGGACATTATCACTTACCACGATTACACCCCCGAGCCTGATCATCTAAAAACCATCCAGTTCCTGAAAATGCACGGCCGCCCGTTAATTTGTACCGAATACATGGCCCGCACGCGCAACAGCCGTTTCGAAACTGTAATACCCATGCTGAAAAAAGAAAACGTGGGCGCCATCAACTGGGGTTTTGTTGCAGGCAAATCCAACACCATCTACGCCTGGGACAACCCAATCCCTGACGGCAGCGAACCAAAAGAATGGTTCCACGATATATTCAGGAAGGATGGCACGCCTTATAAAAAAGAGGAGATAGAGGCAATTAAGAAAGCTACAGGGAAAAAATAGGGTGGAATGCCTCTGCTTAATGGTTAACCCCGGCTAAACATGCCGCTATCGTCCCTACGCAGAGTTCCAGCTCTTTAATGATGTCGTTTTGCCAAAAGCGTAGCACTATCCAGCCCTTGTGCTGCAGGGTTTGCGTGTTTAGTTGGTCGCGCTGCATGTTGCGTTCAATTTTGGGGATCCAATAATCGCGGTTTTGTTTGATGACGGTTTTCTTCACTTCCCAGTTTTTACCATGCCAAAATTCGCCGTCGATAAACACGGCTACCTTTTTCCCTTTAAATACTATGTCCGGTTTCCCCGGGATGGCCTTTACATGCAAACGGTACCGGTAACCTAAGGCCCACAGCTTTTTCCGCAACACCAGCTCGGGCTTGGTATGCTTGGACCTGATCTTTTTCATCAGGTCCGACCGCTGTTTGGTGGTTTCGAAAACGTATGCCATGCTTAATTGGTCAAACAGAAATATCGCCGAAAAAGTTCATCGCCGATGGCTTTATTGTACTTTTATCGTGTTTTCGCGGGCAAGTAAATGCTCAAAATTTGCTTTAAAGGCTTTTATGCTTGCAACCTCATCAATGATGGTATATATGCCACATTCGCTAAATATGCCTTCGTATTGCAAATCGCCGTTGTTGATCGCCACATTATCAATATAGGTGAACTGCGTAGGCGTGTAGTTGAAACTCGATATCAGAACCCTTTCATCGGCTATAATATATTTGCTGTGCAACCTGTCGTTTACGGCGTAAGTTATGTTTGGGATATTGCGTATTTGCCGGTAAAATTCTATAAATGCCTTTGTATTGGCCGGCGTGTGGAAATACTTGTCAAATTCCGGGTCGCCTGTTGCAAACGTTTGCGATATGACCTCCACCTTTATACCATCATTAGCTTGTTGCAATAAAGCTTTTAAAATGATATCGCCGTTCTTATTTACGGGGCAAACATGCTGCGCTGCTATTTTTATACTTGTTTTCGCCTGCAAAATAAACGCTGCCAGTTCCCGTTCAGCATCCCTGTTGGAATTTGGGTAGAACGGCGCCGTAAAACCAACCACATCATTCGTAGGATATGTTGCAGATACAACAGGGTATTTGTTGTAATTGCCGCCGAAGTCGAACTTGGTTATCGGTATAGATGCAGCGGAAAGTTCTTTAAAAAACTGTCGGCAGGTAGCTAACAAGGCTGGGTTGTTGTTAACTATCACCAGGTATTCCTCTTTGATCAGGTCGCGTACCGCAAAGTTGGATGAGCTGAAACCAACAAACCCGCTGCCATCCTTATTTAAGGCCAGGACAGCTTTAATATGCATCGAGTATGGCAATTCGCCGCGCGAAAACTTAGTCAGCTTGCTTGAACGAATGTATTTGTGCGGAAAGAAGCTAAGCGTTGCGCCGGGTATTTCATTACGGTAATATTCCTTAAAAACCTCTTTTGCCAGGGCATATTTGGTGGCTTTGCCGAGGGGGCGTTGGGTTGTAAAAATCTTTATTTCCTGTGCGTTCGTGCTATCATAACCGTCTATGGGGATGGTTATCACTTGTATCTCTACACCCGATGATGCCAATTCTGCCAGTTTATCGTGCAGTATCTTATTATTGAAGAGGTAAAAGGCAATGTATATAACGGACAGGTTTTGCGTCTGTTCGTCCAGATGGTGTATCAGCCGCTCTAATAAATAGGGGCTCGAGCCAACATCGTTAAAATAGGCCAGGTTTTGGTAATGCGCGGGCGAATCGAAATAAGTGTACGTTGGCATTTAACAAACTTCCGCAATTATTTAAAAACAATGCCTTAGCTCAAACGCTTTTTTTTTGCTCCTGCAAATCCGGGTATTTCTTCCCGGTATCGAACCGCTTTGTCCGATATCGGGCACTTTTTTTACCTCCTTTTTTCATAATTAATTATATATCAATTATTTAAGTTTGGTACATCCATTGCAAACCCTTGTGCATAGTAACACGAGCACAAATGGATCAAATTATAGAACAGGAAGTAACCGCCCGCAAAAAAAAGAAGGGCATCATCATAGCAATAGCAATTGTACTCGGGCTTGTATTGGCGGTTTGGCTACTGCGCACCACGCTAAAATCCAGCGTAAAAAGGTCAGAAATAACCACCGCAGTAGTAGGCATGGGGAGCGTAGAAAATACCCTGAACGCTACCGGCGAAGTATTGCCCGAGTTTGAAGAGATATTAACCAGCCCCATCAATGCGTCTATCAAAAATGTTTTGATGGATGCCGGTAATAAAGTAAACAGCGGGCAATCGATATTAACGCTTGATAAATCGGCATCGCAAACGGAGTTTGAGAAAATAAACTTTCAGATGCAGAGCAAGCGCAACGAGATTGCCAAGCTAAAACTCGACCTTAACAAAAGCTTCTTCGATATCCAATCAAACAACGATATCAAACAACTGCGCATCAGCAACCTGGCTGATGCGGTAGAAAACGCCAAACGCCTTTTTAAAGCCGGTGGCGGTACCCGCGAAGGCATAGAGCAAGCCGAACTGAACCTGAAAGTTGCCCAACTGGAAAAGAAACAGCTGGAAAACGAGATAAAAAGCAAGCAGCAAACCATGCAAATAGAGATAAAGGAGGCGGAGATCGCCTTAGCTATCCATCAAAACGACCTGG
>CBFGNE010000505.1:0-3840 GCA_965649995.1 uncultured Mucilaginibacter sp. | reverse complement strand
CTCGCCGCTATTTATTTTATGTTGCAGGGCATCTACAATGCCCCAGTTCTCATAATCGTAAAAACGGGCCATACGGGTGGGGAAAAACAACACAGCGCGGCCTGTGTGCCCAAATATCAAAAGCTCCATGTCGCGCTGCAACCTGGGGCTGTACCATTTATGGTATTCCCTGTTCATTCCGCCATAATGTTTACCGGGCGAAATATCTTCACCAAATGTTACTTTAACATCAACATGCAATTAACTGTTAAGCATAATTTGGTTACGTACAATTTCTGCCCAAAGTTTATACCCCGCTGCACTTAAATGGAGCCCGTCGCCGTCAAAAAAAAGTTTGTTGGGGCGGCCATCAACATCAAGCATTTTAGTATATATATCAATAAACTGCCAGTTGTTGCTATACTTAATTATCTCGTTTTTTATGAGGTTGTTGGTGTACTTAAACTGATCGGCCATGTGCCAGCGCGAGATGCTTGGCTTTAGCGAAATAAATTAACAAGGTATATTGCCGAAGCGCAGCGCTGCTTTTACCGTCAACTGCTGAAAAAATATAAACACTTCTTCGGGGTGCCTGCCATCGCCCAGGTCGTTATCGCCGGCATAAATTATTAACCTTTTGGGGTTGTAATTGAACATCACCCGCTCAAAAAACCAAACACAGGCGGCAAGCGTGGAGCCACCGAAGCCAAGGTTAACGGGTTGCAACCCATTAAAATCGTTATAAAGCCCGGCCCACAAGCGCACCGATGAACTTCCGTAAAAAATAGTTTCGGCCTTGTAAGCTATCTTTAAGCTATCTTTTTCCAGGCGTTTTACATCATCTTCGTACCAGTACATGCGGGTGTTTTGTTAATAGAATATGCCGGGGCAATTATTGCCATATCGGTACCAAACCTAAAAATTCTTTGCATAGTTTGTGGCAGGCGGGGCATTAAATTATAACAATAATTGCCGCTTACCAACTAACAATACTAAAAGCCTATTGCTTTAATGCCCCAAAATATTATTTTTGTTTCGCAAACTACACTGAATGGAAAAAGGGAACACGGGCTACGCTACTCATTTATCACAGTCGGAACTACCCGTTTTCTTTTTGCAGTTGGGCGAAAACACCAGTTTGTTTTTTGGCCATATCCTTAAACAAGCCGTATTGTCAAACGGTGCCAATAATGTTTATGTACTTACCGATACCAATTTTGATGCCTACCGGCATTATAACTGTATAGATATATCTGAGTACACCGCCGGCGTAAAAGAGTTTGATAAGGTTTATCGGCACCATTCTATCAATCCTTACTTTTTTGAGAAGGCTTGTTTCGACAGGTGGTTTATTATTAACGATATTGTAAAGGAACTTGGCATCAGCCAGTTTGTACATGCCGATTGCGATGTGTTGATAACGCAGGACCTGAAACCGGTGTACCGTAAATTTATTAAAGATAAATACGATGGTACGATGATGTTTTTTGAACTGGGGGAAAACAGCGTAACATCTGGCCATACCTCGTTCTGGAGCGCCGGGCTGATAAACAATTTCTGCAATTTTGTGTTGGGCAATTATGCCGATAGGCCAGCATTTGATAAAGTTTTGCAAGATACCCTTACCGGCAAGTTTTTAGATAACAAAAACGTATCAGACATGATACTGCTGGATGTTTTCCGTACCGAAATAAAACCTCATACGCTTAACCTGCTTTCGCTGGAGCCCGAAGGCATCAGTTTCGATTTTAATGTAAATGTACCATTTAACGGCTGCAAGCATTATTTTGAAACCACCGCCGGCACCAAAATAAAGAAAATGTACCGCCGTAAGGATGGGCTATACGCTAAAGTGGCAGATAAGGGCGAAGAACAGGTATATTGTAAATTTTATACCCTGCATTTTCAGGGTTATTTAACCAAGACGTTAATACCCTTGCATGCAAGCCCGCAAAACCTTGCCGAAGCGGTAAAAAATTACGCCGTGGCTAAAGCGCATAACTTTGTACGGCGTGCAAAATTGTACAAAAACAGGGTTAGGGACAGGGTTAAGGAAATAGTGAGGAAATAAACTTAAATTAGCACGAAATGTACGCGCCGCGACCGAAATGCCTTGTTAAATGTTGAACTGTTTGATTTTGCAATAATTCAAAAAAATTTTATTATTTTTAGAAAATAAGCTCATTACATTAAAAAAGTAAAATAATATTGCACAATAATTTATAAGTTTGCAAAGGCTGCAATTATTTTTAGTGATATAATGACTATACCGCTGTAATATTTATGAAAAAAAACATCTACTCTTTTTTTGCCATTTTGTTGGCTTTTGTGGCACTATCCTCTTTAAATTCATGCGTGTCTTCAAAAAAACTGACGTACTTTAACAACCTGCAGAAAGACACAACTTTTGCTATAGACGTGCAAAGGCTGGAGACCAAAATAAATATAGCAGATATACTGCAGATAAACATTTCGTTGCCCGACCCGCAAACTACGCTGATACTAAATTCTTCAACCGCGGTAAATACCGGCGGCGGGGGAGCGAGCGGTTACCTTGTTGATGAAACCGGTTTTATAAAACTACCCCTTATCGGCTCGATAAAGGCAGAGGGCTTAACCAAGATACAGTTGGCCAACGTTATTACCGAAACTATCTTAAGCAAGCAAATTGGAAAATCTCCTATTGTAAACGTAAGGATAGTAAACTATAAGGTTACTATTTTGGGCGAAGTGGCCAGGCCGGGCGTAATACCTGTACCTAACGAACGCATAACCTTACCCGAAGCACTTGGCGCCGCCGGCGACCTTACCGCATACGGAAAACGTACTAATGTGCTATTGATAAGAGAACTGAACGGAAAAAGGATAACCAAACGCTTTAGCCTTAACGAAAGCCAGTTGTTTGATAAAGACATCTACAACCTGCAAAACCAGGATATAATTTACGTAGAGCCAAATAGCGCGAGGGCTGCTGCTGCCGACAGGACAACCCAACTGATACCTTATTTCTTCAGCGCGGTGTCGCTGTTAATAGTGATCTACCTACAGTTCATTAAAAATTAATATTTTTTTCTGTTAATGAAAAATACTACCCAGTCTACCAATGTTACCAACCCATTTGAGGGTACCACATCAAAAAACGCTGTTAGTACAATAGCTTTCAGGTACTTGCCATTTTGGCCAATATTTGTTTTTACCATAGTAGTATCGCTTACTATAAGCTACTTTTATATTAAATACCAAACACCCATATTTGAAGCGGGTACCACCATATTGTTGAAGGATTCCAAGACAGCCGGTGGCGGCGGTGCGGATGTGCTGGAGGCCTTAGGAATTAACAGCGGCGCAAAAACCGTTGAGAATGAAGTGGAGGTGCTAAAATCGCGCGTGTTGATGGAACAGGTTGTAAAAGACCTTGGGCTGTATGCACAGGTATATAACAAGGGCGCCCTGCGCGATATATTGATATACCCAAACCCCGTAAAGTTTATAGCCTTAAACCCGGAGGACCTGAAAAACTCGCCCAACCTGCCCATATCTTTTGAATATGTGCCCACCAAAAATTATATTGTTATTGCAGGTAAAAAATATGCATTAGGCTCGCCTGTGCGTACACCATACGGAGATTTCATCATCAACCCGGTGAAACAGAGTAAGGGGGTATCCAATCAGGTTTTTAAGGGAGAGTACTATTTGCAGATACGTAATTTAAAAACGGCTGCAAAATTTACGCAAAGCGCCCTGGTGGTGGCATCGGCAGCCAGGCAATCGTCGCTGATAGTGCTAAAACTGGTTGACCAGGTTCCTTCGCGCGCAGAGGATATCCTTAATACTTTGGTACGTGTATACAACGAAACGGGT
>CBFGNE010000504.1:0-3852 GCA_965649995.1 uncultured Mucilaginibacter sp. | reverse complement strand
TTTACCAGCAGGAGTTCCTGCCTTTTTTGAGGCCGATAAACGGGCTGGAGAATTTCCTGGCAAAATTGAAGGATGCCGGGGTAAAAATGGCGGTGGCAACTTCATCAGATATGGCGGATGTTGATTTCATTTTCGATGCCATCCCTATCCGCCAATATTTCGACGCTATCGTCACTGGCGATATGGTAAGCAAGCCTAAACCCAACCCGCAGATATTTTTTAAAGCCGCAGAGCAGTTAAACACACGCCCCAAAAAATGCATTGTGTTTGAAGACTCCACATCGGGGCTGCAGGCGGGCAATAGCGCAGGCATGCAGGTTGTAGGCATAACAACCAGCCATCCTGCAGCAACGGTTGCCAAAGTGGCCAGCCTGGTGATAGACGATTATGCCGGCATCAGCCTTAAAAAACTGGCTGCATTATTTGATTGATAATTATGAGCGAAAATACAGCAAACGAACAAAACAGTATACCCACCACCAAGGTTGAACGTAGCGCAAAATTCGTAAAAACCGGCTTTAAAATTGGCGGCAATTACATTAAGCATTACTCCAAAAAACTTTTCAACCCGGATCTGGATAAATCCCAACTGAACGAGGATAATGCAACAGATATTTACCAATCGCTTAGCGAATTGAAGGGCAGCGCCCTTAAAGTTGCCCAGATGTTGAGCATGGACAAAAACCTGTTGCCGCAGGCCTATGTAGATAAATTTACGCAGTCGCAATACAATGCGCCGCCGCTTTCGGGGCCTTTAATTGTGCAAACGTTTAAAAAATACTTCGGCAAAAACCCCGAGCAGATCTACGATAAATTCAATATCCGCTCCAGCAATGCAGCCTCCATAGGACAGGTACACCAGGCAGAACTAAAGGGAAAAAAACTGGCGGTAAAAATCCAGTACCCCGGCGTGGGCGATTCTATCTCATCCGACTTGAAGCTTATCAAGCCTTTTGCTTTCCGCATGCTGGGCATGAGCGAAAAAGAGCTGAACATTTATATGATAGAGGTAGAAGAACGCCTTTTAGAAGAAACCGATTACGAGTTGGAGGTGCGCCGCTCAATTGAATTTTCGGAAGCTTGCGCAAACCTTGACAATGTAGTTTTCCCCAAATATTACCCACAGCTTTCCAGCAAACGCATCATTACAATGGATTGGCTGCAGGGCAAACACCTGCGCGAATTTTTGGCAACCAACCCATCGCAAGAACTACGCGACCAGATAGGACAGGCGCTTTGGGATTTTTACAACTTTCAGCAGCACGAACTCCGTGCCGTGCATGCCGACCCGCACCCCGGCAATTTTATGATAACGCCCGAAGGTAAACTGGGTGTGATAGATTTTGGCTGTATAAAAGTAATGCCGGATGATTTTTACTACCCCTTCTTTGCGCTCACCTCTACCGATCTTTTCGAGAGCAAAGAAGAAACCATAAAAGCATTCCGCAAGTTGGAAATGATATTGCCGAATGATACCCCGGCGCAAATAGAATTTTACTACACTATGTTTAAGCAGATGATAGGGTTGTTTGCCAAACCATACATTACCAATGAATTTGATTTTGGCGAGAAGGCCTTTTTTGATGAGCTATTCGGCTTTGGCGAAAAGGTGTCTAAAATGCCGGAGTTTAAGCAAGCCCGCGGCGTTAAACATTTTATCTACGTAAACCGTACCAATTTTGGGCTATATAACATATTGCACGAGTTAAAAGCGAGGGTAAAAACAGATACCTACAAGCCACATGTGGAAGCGGTGGCATAGCTACCCTGGCGCAGTTGGTATTTATCAGTTGTATACGATAACTTTAAGAAAACCTTTAACATGAAACGCTCTGCTTTTTTTGCCTGTATACTTATCGCTTTTGTATCGTGTAAAAGCAAGCCGGACCAACAGCGGTGGGTTGATAAAGATACCTTAACCGCGGCTAAAGCGAGTTATGTAGAACCAAAACAGGTTACCGTGAAACAGGGAACTGACACGGCGGATAGCGAGGACGATAGTGACCAATTTGCAGATTACTACATTGTAGTTGCTGATACCGGCAAAAACTACTATGCGCTCAGGGATAAAATGCTGAAACTGCACGATACAAGCGGTATTGTTATAGATACCATGAACCGTTACTATAATAAAAAGAAAGACCTTATTATGATACCCGAAGATGATTCAGACGAAATAATTGCGGGAGATTACTACCCGCGGCGCGACCCATCTAAAACACTAAGCCTTGAATATTTAAACACTTACAAGCGGGATGCAAAAAGAAATACTATAGCCCTGGTGACGGGGATATATGAAAATAAAACCAGTGCAGATAGTGCCCTTAAGCTACTGCCCGGCAACAACGCTTTCTCCTTTAAAGGAAAGGTATATATAGGCTGCCTGCACTAAATCTATATGTAGTTCACTATAGCCACAACAGATAGGCCAAAGGTAGCTATCCAGGTAAGGATGGCTTTGGCATTCCAGGCTTCTATATCGGCAACGCGGCCCGTACCTGTGAATGACCTTGATTTACGGTTACAATAAAAGCCATAAGAAACCATGCCTATTAAAACCAGAAAAAAGAAGCAAACAAGTAATTTTTGAAAATCCTGAGATAACATAAATGTGTATTAAAGCTTATTACGTACGTACGGGTATTTTGTTTAAATAGTTTAACTTTTATTTAATGTGTGGCAGCCCACACATTTTTGCCTCTCAGCTGTGCATTTTATTGCGTTTAGCGGGTAATTTACGCGCCAAAGAAAATAAACGCCAAGTTATTTATTTTTCCGCTTTTTAAACCTATCCTGCTAACGAAAGCTTAATTTTAGTAAGATTGACCCTAATGCAAAAGCAAACCGAACAGGAAACCGGGTAATAAAACCAATAATAATGCCAAGGGGTAACTAAAAGTGTTGCTTTCAATCTATGCCTTATCACTTACTTCTTCTAGCTCTACTATCAAACACCCAACCAAATATCTTGTTGCAATAAAAAATGAAGGTATTACTCGCAGGCGCTAATGGTTATATAGGCACAAGGCTCATCCCGGTTTTGCTGGAGCAGGGGCATAATGTAGTATGCCTGGTGCGCGATAAACGCCGCTTCCACGAGCAAAGCGATTACAGCGACCTCGTAACCCTCCTAACGGGCGACCTGCTGAAGGAAGAAAGTATAGAAGCACTGCCTGGCGATATTGATGCGGCTTATTACCTCGTCCACTCTATGGCCCAAGCAGCGGACTTTGCCGCACTGGAGGCACTTTCAGCGCATAATTTTGCACAAGCACTTAACAAGACTTTTTGCAAACAGGTTATTTACTTAAGCGGGATAGTAAACGATACGCATTTATCCAGCCACTTGCTTTCGCGCAGGCATGTGGAGGATGTACTAAAGGAGTGCAAGGCCGCGGTTACGGTTTTAAGGGCGGCTATTATTATCGGTTCCGGCAGCTCATCATTCGAGATTATCCGCGACTTGACCGAGAAGCTGCCCATCATGACCGTACCCCGTTGGGTAAACACCAAATGCCAGCCAATCGCCATCCGCGATATATTGGGATATTTAGAGGGTGTTTTACTTAACGAAAAGGCACTGGGCAAAACATTTGATGTTGGGGGGCCGGATATCCTTACGTTCAAACAAATGATGCTGGGCTATGCCAGGGTACTCAAGCTTAAGAGGTATATAATAACCATACCTTTCCTTTCGCCAAAAATATCATCGTACTGGCTGTATTTTGTCACCAGTACCAGCTATTCGCTTGCCCAAAGCCTGGTAGATAGCATGAAGAACGAAACCATCATGAAAAACCATGATATCAACGCTGTTGTACCCCGTAATTGCCTTGGTTATGAGGATGCACT
>CBFGNE010000503.1:0-3853 GCA_965649995.1 uncultured Mucilaginibacter sp. | reverse complement strand
TTTACAGGTGCTGCCGACAAGATGAACTACGGCTTGTTTCTGAACTATGCCAACGACCAGGGTATCATTATCAATAGCTATTTAAAACGCTACAATGCCCGGTTAACTTTCGACAACCAAATTAAATCGTGGCTAAAGGTTGGTGCTACTTTAAACTACAACGCCCAGGATGGGCGAGCTCAGGATAACGGTACCGGCGGTAATAATATCCCGCGAATGTTAATAGAGATGCCTTCTATCATCCCTATAAAATACCCTGATGGCAGCTACGGCAAACGTACAGACTACCCCAACATGGAGGGGGGTGATAACCCGGTTGCACAGTTAAATGAAATTAATCAATTGACCAAAATCCGCATATTTAGCGGTAATGGTTATTTAAACTTCAACCTGTTGCCGGGCTTACAATTCCGCAGCACACTGGGGGTAACAACATCTGCAAATTACTTTCCAAACTCACAAACGGGTTTGGTTGGCGGGGCCAGTGCTGATCAGAAATACAGTTCCGCTTCCATCAGCGAACGTAACAACACCTTCTGGCAATGGGAAAACCACTTCACCTACGATAAAACGTTTAATGATATCCACAAAATTAACATCGTAGCGGGTTTCGAGCGCCAAAATTTTCAGCAAACAGGCTTTGGTGCATCCACCAGCATCCTTTCTGATAATTTTTATGGCTATTACAATCTTGGTGCAGGTAGTGTGCCGGGCATACCAAGTTCTAACTACGATGCCTGGCAAATGCAATCGTTCTTCGGCAGGTTAAACTACAACCTCAAAGAAAAATACCTGCTAACTGTTACCGGCCGCCAGGATGGGTCCTCTCGTTTTGGTACCAATGTTAAATACGGTTTCTTCCCGTCGGCAGCAGTGGCCTGGCGTGCATCTCAGGAAGCTTTCCTCAAGGATAACAAAACCATATCCGACCTTAAATTCCGCTTAAGCTATGGCTTAACCGGTAACTCAGAAATTGGCGAATACCGTTCGCTGGCCAATATCGAAACCACTAACTATGTATTTGGCGGCGCGCAGGCGATAGGTACACACCAAACTACTATAGGCAACGAAGATTTGTCGTGGGAGAAAAACTCCGAGATCGATTTTGGTGTATCATTAGGTTTATTTAACAACCGTATTACGTTAGAGGCTGATGCATACTTAAAGAAAACCAAGGCCTTACTGCTAAATGCCCCCCTGCCGCAAACCAGTGGGTTTGGCAGTGTTTACAAAAACGTTGGTAAGCTGCAAAACAAAGGATTGGAGTTCACTATCAACACAGTAAACGTTAAAACGGAAGACTTTAGCTGGAATACTTCGTTCAACATATCCTTGCTGAACAGTAAAATAATTGCTCTTGGTGCCAGTAACGACGATATCTTTTTGGCTCCGGGGTTCCTTTCAGATTTTAACCTGATGCGGGTTGGCCTTGCACCGGGCAGCTTTTACGGTTATACCGTGTTGGGCACCTGGGGTACCAGCGAAGCTACCCAAGCAGCCAAATACAATTTGCTGCCAGGCGATTTGAAAATAAAGGACCTGAACGGCGATGGCAAGATAAGTGCCGATGACCGCGAAGTATTAGGTAAATCAACTCCTGATGGTTATGGAACTTTCACCAACAATTTCCGTTACAAAAACATCGATCTGGGTGTGGAATTGCAGTTTAACTACGGTAATCAGATCATGAACCTTACCCGCCACTCGGGCCAGGACCGTACCGGGCAAGCCAACAGCTATGCAACGGTGTTAAATGCATGGACACCCGAAAACCAGAACACCAGCATAGCCGAAAACAGGCCAGCCTACGTAAGGTACCAAACCGAGATCTACTCAACCAAAGTAGAGAACGGTTCGTTCATCCGCGGCAGGGCAGTAACGCTTGGCTACAATTTTTCAAATAACATCCTGAAGAAACTAAAAATGAGCCGCCTTAGGGTTTACGCACAAGGGCAAAACCTGTTCCTGATAACCAAATATACCGGTTACGATCCGGAAGTGTCTACCTATAACGGCAGCAGCAACTTTACCCAGGGTATCCAGTTTTATGATTACCCAAAACCAAGGACATTCCTGCTTGGTGTGAACGCAAGTTTCTAATTAAACAACAATTAATATATAGTATTATGAAGTTTAACTTAAAAAAATACAGGGTTGGTTTGTTACTGCTGATCCTTGCTGCCCCCCTTGGCAGCTGCAAAAAATACCTGGACGAGAAAGATAAAGGCAATTTTGTAAAAAACAATTACTTTACAACCGCATCGCAGGCACGCACGTTTGTAAACGGCATATATACATCGCTATACATGTTTCAAAATGGCGATGCTTACGGCGAAAGCCCCTTTATAACGCTCGAACTTTTTGCCGGGCATGCTACATCGCTTGGGCAAAGCGTAAACAACAGGGCGGTTATCACCCAAACTACCAGTTCGGTTAACCCCGGGTTTCAAACGGTTTGGTCTAACAGCTACAACGCTATCTCCAATGCTAATATCGCCATTGCTAATATCCCGGCGATAACTATGCCCGATGCTGATAAAAAAGCACTCCTTGGCGAAGCTTACTTCCTGAGAGCGTTCTTTTACTTTCATTTGGTAAGGCTTTATGGCGATGTGCCTTTAATAACCGAACCGGTTGCCATAAACAGCGAGAACCTGTACCCTACCCGTACACCTATTGCCGATCTATATGCGCAGATAGTTGCAGACCTGCAAGCCGCCAAAGCATCGGGCATGCCCGATAAAGATGAAACCGGGCGTGTATCGATAGGTGCAGTACGCACTTTATTGGGCAGTGTTTATTTAACCATGGCAGGTTTCCCGATGAACAAACCGGAAAACTATGCTTTGGCCGCACAAGAGGTGTTGCCGGTATTAACACAATACACGCTGTTTGATAATTACGCTTACCTGCATGATAATGCACACAAAAACACCGGCGAGTTGATCTTCCAGATAAATTACCTGGTTGGCGTTAGGGAAAATGCCATTCCGCAGTTAACATTGCCCTTTAACCTACAGGTTGGCGCTTATGGAGACCACCTTGGGGCTATGATACCAACCAACGATTTCGTGGCCAGCTACGAGGCCGGAGACCTGCGTACCCAGGAAAGGCAGTTTTATTTCAGCAGCTACCCCAAGGATAAAGACCCGGGCACCACTATACAATTTGGAGAGCATGCGCTATACAAGTATTTCCATGTGGAAAGCGCATTGGGCAACGGAAAAAGCGATGAGAACTTTACGTTGCTGCGCTTACCCGAAGCTATGCTGATTTATGCTGAAGCGAGCAACGAAGCTGAAGGCGGACCGAATGCAACTGCTGTAGCACAAGTAAATAAGATAAGGGCGCGTGCACAATTAGCCCCGATAGGCGCATTGTCGCAACAAACTTTTAGGGAGCAGGTTTGGCGCGAACGCTACCACGAACTGGCTTACGAAGACAAGGCTTACTTTGATATACAGCGCACGCATAAAGTGTACGACGTAAAGAATAACACCTTCGGCGATGCCACTTCTACGCCAAACGAACAAGGCGTAACCATGAAAAACCAATACTACTTGTGGGCCATACCACAACGGGAAATAAATACCAACACAAAACTCACACAAAACCCGGGGTGGTAATAATTTTACAATATAAAAGACTGGCAATACCCGCCAGTCTTTTATATTTACAGCCGGTTTACTTTTACCTATTATTATCTCACATATGAAAAAAAGCTTCCTTGTATTAAGCTCAATACTATTAGCAACCAGCACTTTTGCCCAGCAGGCACCAAAAATAACCGACCCGGTTGAATGGATAAACCCATTGATGGGCACCCAATCTAAATATGACCTAAGCAACGGTA
>CBFGNE010000502.1:0-3874 GCA_965649995.1 uncultured Mucilaginibacter sp. | reverse complement strand
CCGTGCTATACGAGCAAAGCTAATGCCCATGGTTTGCACTTTGCCCTCGCCCTTTTTGTACCTGATGGTTTTCCAGGGGATGGCAACTTCTGCTATCCAGGCGGTATCGGTGCGTTGCGTCCTCAGCGTCCATAAACCGTCCCAATCCGGGTCGGTATAGGTATCGTCAAATGCCAACAGGTCGCGCTGCACGCCGTAGGGGTTCATCCCAAACATAATGCAGTTCCTTTCATCGTTGTAGCCGTCGATAGCCAGCGCAAAAAAATCGGAATTGGCGGCAGAAAAATCGCGTTTCAGGTTCAATGTACGGTATTGGTTTCGCCCGACCGTATCGTAGCAGGTAATGCCGAAATAAAGCTGGTCTTTATTGTACAGCACCCTTATCACCGTTTTCCTTTTGGCAGGCACGCCCTGCACCGGGTCTGTTTGCACAAGGTTGTTTATAATGGCAGCTTGCTGCCATTCGGGCTCTGTTAAAAAACCATCTATCTTTAAGTCGGTGTTTATTTTAACGGGGGCTACCGTCTTTTTGATGGCATCGGGAAGGAATATCTCCTGGCCAAAGGCAATAGTATTCCAAAGGGCGAATATGACCGCCCATGTGTATTTTTTCATTTTAAATTTGTGGTTAATCCCCTTTGTACAGGGGCGCTTTGTTTAGGTGTTATCGGGAGATGGATGGAATAAACTGCTAAAGTTATCCGCGCCCTTTATCGTTTTTATGGCAGTTTCCAGCTGGCCATATAGATGCATATACAGGAATGGACCTATGCTGATGCGTTTTACGCCAGCCCTTTCCAACAACCCAAAATCCGGCAGGCCGGGCACACACATTACGTTAACGGGCAAAACCGACTGCTTTACAATCGCTTCTATATCCGGCAGGTTAGTTATACAAGGGAAAAATAAGCCATGTACGCCGGTGTGCTGGTATGCTTTGGCCCTTGCCAGGGCATCCTCAGGGGCGTTTGGCAGGCCGAGCAGGAAACTATCCGACCGTACGTTAATAAACATCCTGATATCCTGCTCTTTCAGCAAACGGCATACCTGCTGCAACCGGGCCGCAAAAACATTGGCATCCTGTATTTTCCTTTCACCGTTTGTAATAATGGAATCCTCGATATTAATACCGGAAACGCCCATTGCATAAAGGGTTTTTATATTGGCAGCTATCTCTTCAGCCGTTTCCCCGTACCCGCTCTCCAGGTCTACAGTTACTATCGACGGTACAACGCGGAGGATACCTTCGATGATCTTCAGGTAAAGATCGAAGCCCATCTCTTCTCCATCGGCAAACCCGAGGCTTTCTGCAACCGCAACACTTGATGTGCCTATCACCTCCCATCCCTGTTGCGCTAATATTTTGGCGCTTTGCGCGTTCCAGGCGTTGCCGATAAGCAAGGCCTCCTGTTGGTGGTGAAGGGCTAAAAATTCGTTAAATCTGTTTGGCATTTTTTTATTGTTTTAGGTTAATTATTAGGGTTGACATTAGCGTTATCGCTGCTGAACGAATCCCGGTACATCTTCCATCCTTTGGATGTTTTTTTCCAAAGCACCAGGTATTTTCCATTGTCGAACATTTCGTTTCGGGCGTTAAACGATTGCCAGAAACCGGTTTCTGCCACAATATCTTTGCTTACGCCGTAAACGTCTACGGTGATGAATTTACCGTTGCGCAGCCCGAATTTTTCGTACGCCAGTTTAAAGAAGATCAGCGGTGCATCCGGCCCGCAAAGGCTTTGCGCATTTGGCGTCATTATCCAGCAATCGGGGGCATACCGGTTAATAAAAATGGAGGAATCGCCTTTAGCGAATGCCTTGAAATAAATGGCATTACTGGCTGCAATAGCTTTTTTTGCTTCCGATAAATTTGCCTGGGCCTTTGCGGGCCTGATGCCGAATGCCAGGGATACCGCGATAATAAGCGGCAGGATAAAATTATTTCTTTTCATGATTAATGATTTGTTTAAGCAAAAGTACCCTCCCTTACTTTTGACAAATAGTACAAATCGGAAACGGCAGGCTTTTTATTCCGGGTTATGTTGCGGGCGCTTCGCAAATAAAAGCGCTCCAAATTTTATTTCTCCGGTAAAACGCGGGAGCCGCGGAAAAACGGCAAAGCTGGGCGCGCTAAACATGACCATTGAAAACAACGGTACGGGAATTTAATTAAATATTGAATGATGTTAAACTGTGTAACCGGTTACACCACAAAGGAGAGGCTTAGTTCCCGGCCAGTATCTGGTTAATTGGCGATGCGTTGCCGGCAAATGCATGAGGCGTTAGCCCTGTAAACTGCTTAAACTCCCTTATAAAATGAGATTGATCAAAGTATCCTGAGGAGTAAGCTACGTCGGTAAGCTTCTCCTCGTTACTATTAACCAATACCAGGCTTTGCTGAAAGCGGTTTATCTTACAAAAAAGTTTTGGAGGCAGCCCTGTATATTGGGTAAATAGCATATTGAGGTATCGGGTGGAGATATTGGCACGCATCGATATCTCCATTATTTTATCGCTGGTGCTATTCCCTTTCAGGCTATTTACTATCTGCCCAATAAAGTTTATCTTATCGTGCCGCTTGCCCGATGCCTGCAGGCGTTTTAAAAGGTAGCTTTCTATATAGCCAATCCGTCGGTCGAGGCTGTCGGTATCTAATAATTGTTGATGCAGGCCCTTTAGTGATGGGCCAAACAGGTCGGCTGCATCCTGTATCTGGTCGTTAAGCTCCGAAACTTTCTCATCAAAAAAATAAGCGGCAGAATAGGTGTAAAAACGTATCCCCATCATCCGGTTTTTGCCCAGCGACCGTATAGACAAAGGTTTGGTAACTTGCCCCCATAATTCAATTGGTGGGGTGGTGTGAAATAGATCATCCTGTTTGTGCTGCCAATGGCCGTCGCCCAAATTAAATATCACCTCCATATTTCCGCTTGGGAACACCACATCATCGTAGCTCGCGTCAGAATCTGCTTCATAGAAGTAAAAGTCCTTAATGTAAGGGCTAAGCCTTGGGTGGGGAATTATCTCTTTAAATATCATCTGCTGCAATTAATTATGTACAAAAGTCAGCGAAATTTTTCATTTAAAATTGTACAAATCGGAAATTATTGCTGCCATCTTAAACACACGCAGCATGAATGTACATCGGGAATAGTTCAGCCTGTTAAAATTAAATTTTTCCTGTTAACTTTATCCAACAGATGATTGAAGCCAAAGAAATATTAAAAACGCATATTGCCAAAACTGTAGCCTTAACCGATGAGCAGTTCGACTATGTTTTTTCTCATTTCAAATACCAATCGTTTAAAAAAGCGCAAAATATCATCGCAGCGGGCGACCGGGTAGATTATGAATATTTTGTTTTATCGGGCTGCCTTAAGTGTTTTATATTAACGACGACCTAAAAATGCACATCCTGCAATTTGCCATGCCTACCTGGTGGGCATCAGATTTTAATGCCCTTTACAGCCGCACCAAAGCAACAATCAACATAGATTGTATTACCGATGCCGAAGTGTTGATGATGCACAATGATGACCGCGAAAAGATCTGCGCCGAACTGCACCCAATGGAACACTTCTTTCGCTGGCGTACCAATAGGGGTTATGTAGCCAGCCAGAAAAGGCTGCTATCCTTAATGAATAATAACGCTAAACAACGCTACGAGGAATTGCTGAAGCAGTATCCCGAACTTTATAATATGGTCCCTAAAAACCTCATCGCTGCTTACCTTGGCGTTTCGAGGGAGACCCTGAGCCGCCTTTAACCGGCACCGAAGTGATATACATCACATAAATACGCTCCTTTTTTTAATGTGATGTAGGTCACACGCCCTTCCCGGTTTTCCTGCCCAATTTTGTGTTATCATTTAATA
>CBFGNE010000501.1:0-3875 GCA_965649995.1 uncultured Mucilaginibacter sp. | reverse complement strand
GATGGTGGTAGGCGACAAGCCACGTTCTTGTGCAATGTCTACAACGGACTTACCCGCCTTAAATAAGTTTAAGGATGCACCAGCGGTATCAGAAACCCTCGCCACACGTGTTTTGCGTTCGCGTTTTGCCGATTTTTGACCGATGCGGGATGCTAATCCTTTTACTGTACAATAATCGATAACGAGAGCTAAAAACTCCCGCCCGTACCTCGCCAGTTTAATATCGCCGAAGCCGGAGATCTGCCTTAACTCTTCCAGTTTTTGCGGCAGGCAGGTAGCAATTTCTAATAAGGTTGCGTCCGATAGAATAATATACGCCGGCAGGTTTTCCATTACTGCTATTTCCTGGCGTTTTTTGCGGAGGCTGTCTAATAATTGTGCCTCAAAATCTAATGGCGTTGTTTCTTTTTCATCCGTAGTTTGCGAAGAGATGAGTTCTACCTTCTGCAGTCCTTTTAAAACAGGCTCACTTTTTAGTGTGAGCTTTAGCGAAGCATAGGCGTCATCGGTGACACGGAGGTAGCCCATAGCAATCAGTTCGCGCAGGTAGCGCTGCCAGTCGGCTTTGCTGATATCGGCACCGGCACCGTAAGTTTTCAACAATTTATGCTCGGCCCAAATCTTTTCGCTGCGCGACCCGCGAAGGAAGTCTACGATATAGTTTACCCCGAAACGTTCCTTCAGTCTTGCTACAGCAGATAGTGCCTTTTGGGCAATGAGCGTACCGTCAAACTTTACAAACTCGCTTAAACAGAAATCGCACGAGCCGCAATTATCCGGGAAAGCCTCATCAAAATATTGCATTAAATATTGGCGGCGGCATGCGTGCAGCTGGCAATAATTCACCATATCGTCCAGTTTTTTCAGCATAATGGCGCTTTGCCCGGGGTTGTTCTCTACCTGTGCAAAACCTTTCAGCTTAATGGCATCGCCGGGCGAATACAGCAGCAACGCATCAGATGGCAAGCCGTCCCTGCCCGCGCGACCGGTTTCCTGGTAGTAGCCTTCTATGTTTTTTGGCAGGTCCATATGCACGACGTAGCGCACGTTTGATTTATTGATGCCCATGCCGAAAGCTATGGTAGCCACAATGATTTTTACATCATCCCGAAGAAAAGCTTCCTGGTTTTTGGCTTTTATATCATTGGTTAGGCCGGCATGGTAGGCTTCGGCTGCAAAACCTTGTTCTTTTAAGTCGGCTGCTAATGCTTCTGTAGATTTACGCGAGAGGCAATAAATAATGCCCGAATCCTCCTTACGCTGCTCCAAAAAATTAATAAGCTGATTAAAGCTGTTCTTTTTGGGATTAACCCTGTAGGTAATATTCTCGCGGTTAAAGGAGGAAATAAACGTTGCAGGTTTTTGCAGGTTCAGTTTATCGAGGATATCTTTTTGAGTCAGTTTATCGGCAGTAGCAGTCAGGGCAATAACAGGTACGCCGGGGAACTCGGTTTTTAATCCGGCCAGCATCAAATATTCCGGCCTAAAATCGTGCCCCCATTGCGAGATGCAATGAGCTTCATCAATGGCGATCTGCACAACGTTGAGCGTCTTCAGGAAAACCATCAAACGGTCATCTGAGCCAAACAACCGCTCCGGCGCTATGTAAAGCAATCTTAATTCGTTGTTTTTTAGTTGTATGGCAATATCCTTTTGCTCATCGGGCGATTGGCTGGAGTTTAAATAAGCAGCGCGGATGCCGCTCAGATTCAGGCTGTCAACCTGGTCTTTCATCAGCGCTATAAGCGGCGATATCACAATGGTTAATCCGTTAAGCAAAACGGCCGGCAACTGGTAGCAAAGCGATTTACCCCCACCGGTTGGCATCAGCACCATTACGTCCTGCTTGTTTAAAACATGCTGTATAATGGCCTCCTGCGAATACCTGAAATTGCTGTAGCCAAAATATTTTTGAAGGGCCTGTAATGGAGTCATAGATGCGCAAATTTCAAATGTGCAGATTTTAGATGGTTTGGGACGGCAAAATACTAATTACCCAACTAAAATGCTAAAAATATTAGATTTTTTGTGGTGTAACTAAATATTTACGTTTTGATATGCACATTTACGTAGGCCCAATCGGCACATTCGCAAAAAATCTGCATATTAGCCATTACATCACTCCAATATCCATATTATGATAAAAAGGTTACTCCTTGTTTTTATTGCCGTAGTATCTTTTTCAGCCGCTTTTGCACAAAGCATCCAATCGCCCGAGCAATTTTTGGGCTATAAACCCGGCGAGCAGTTTACTCCGCACTACCGGATTGTAGAATATTTCAGGTACGTGGGCACAGCATCAAAAAATGTAAAGCTGCAGCAATTTGGTACTACTAACGAGGGAAGGCCGCAACTGGCGATGTTTATTGCATCCGACGAGAATATCGGCCGTTTGGAGGAGATCCGTCATAATAACCTCAAACTGGCTGGTATGGAAAGCGGCACCGCCAACCTGCCCGGTGCACCGGTTATTTTATGGCTGAGCTATAACGTGCATGGCAATGAACCAGCATCCAGCGAGGCGGCGATGTGGACATTGTTTGATTTGGTTGACCCGGCAAACACCCGCACAAAAGAATGGTTGAAAAATACCGTAGTGGTGATAGATCCCTGCCTTAACCCGGATGGCCGCGACCGCTACGTAAATTTTTATAATTCGGTAAAAGCCGGTAAACCCGACCCGACACCAACCGCCCGCGAGCACGCCGAACCATGGCCAGGCGGTAGGGTAAACCATTACTATTTTGATTTGAACCGCGACTGGGCATGGCAAGCACAAAAAGAAACGCAAAATCGGGTTGCCCTATACAACCAATGGCTGCCCGAAGTGCATGTAGATTACCACGAACAAGGCATCAACGCGCCATATTATTTTGCGCCTGCAGCCGAGCCCTACCATAAAGACATTACCCAGTGGCAGCGCGATTTCCAAGTTACCATTGGTAAAAACAACGCTAAGGATTTCGATAAGAACGGCTGGATGTATTTTACCAAGCAGGTGTTCGATCTGTTGTACCCATCGTACGGCGATACCTATCCGCTGTATAACGGTTCTATCGGAATGACGTATGAGCAAGGTGGTATCGGCGGCGGCCTGGCGGTAGTAACCCGCAGCGGCGATACCCTAACCTTAGTGCAGCGCGTGGCGCACCACCACTCTACCAGCATCAGCACTATAGAAACCGCCTCGACACATGCTGCTAAACTTTTATCGGAGTTTAAAAAATTCTATGATAATGGTAAGGCCAACCCTCCGGGTCCATACAAAACCTATGTTATTAAAAATGATAATAACGAGAAGGTTGATCAGCTGGCCAAATTGCTGGCGCGGAATGGTATTCAATATGGTTATGGCTTAGCCACCAAAAACATCACCGGCTTCGATTACTTCAGCGGGAAAACGGAGAGTTACAATGTAGATGCCAACGATTTGGTGATAAACGCTTACCAGCCAAAAGCGGTGCTGCTAAATGTGCTGATGGAGCCGACAACCTTTATTGCCGATTCTGCCACGTATGATATTACCGCCTGGGCATTGCCTTATGCCTTCGGCCTGCGCGCTTATGGTTTAAAGGAGTCACTTAAGCCGGCCAGAGCCAGTTGGAACGTGGCAAAACCTGCTGTATTGCAAAATACCCGTGCTTACGCTTATATCTCGTCGTGGCAATCGATAGCCGATGTGCGGTTTTTGGCGGCTATCATGAAGAAAGGCATCAAAGCACGCTATTCTGAATTACCCTTTGAGATAGCCGGCAAGAAATTCCCGGCGGGTTCGCTGCTGGTGACCAAAGCGGGTAACGACCGCACCGACTTTGACCAGGTGGTTACGCAAACCGCTGCAGATCTGGGCCACGAACTTACGCCGATATCTACAG
>CBFGNE010000500.1:0-3879 GCA_965649995.1 uncultured Mucilaginibacter sp. | reverse complement strand
CATTCGTGTGCCTTTGCGTACTTTACGTGGTTGTAAACGGTTTCTAACAAAAAAGCCCCCTTAACGGTGGGGTTTTTTTTATTTGTTTTCCAGCTTCCCAGCCGCCCCCTCATCCATAAACCATTGCAAATCGCCATCGCTGGTTTCTACAATGAGTTGGGCAGGGTACAGTTCAATATTTTGTTTGTCTTCTAAAATATGCTTAACCGCTTCTGCCTTGCCTTCGCCGTATACCAGGAACGCGATGTGGTGCGCGTTGTTGATGAGCGGCGCGGTAAAGGTGATGCGGTTCATTTTTACCTCGTCGATATAAAGGGCCTGGATAGAGGCACTTTCATCCTTTAGTACCGAAGTATGCGGGAACAGCGAGGCGGTATGCGAGTTATCGCCCAGCCCTAATATAACCAAGTCGAAACAGGCATTATGCCCGTCGAAGAAATTGATGAGATTAAGCGTGTATTGTTTGGCTGCTTCTTCGGCCCCCAGATCTGTATGTACCGGAAATATATGTGCGGGATCGATACCCAGCGGGTCGAACAAGGTGTTTTTTGCCATCAGATAATTACTCTGCGAATCGGTCAGTGGTACATCGCGCTCGTCGCCGAAAAAGAACCAAACCTTATCCCATTCAATTTTAGTGCGGTAATTGCTTACCAACAGCTCGTGCAGTTTCTTTGGGGAGCTACCTCCGCTTAATGCTACAGTAAACCGGCCGTTCTTCTCAATAGCTTCTTTAGCTGTTTTGGCAAAAAATGCCGCCAGGCTGGCTAATACTTCGTCGGCGGTTTTAAATATGTTCAGTTTCATAGCACCTTATTTTTTGCCGTTAACAGGTATCGTGAACCAGTTGAAACCATCACGTGCTATTAATGCTTCGGCGGCTTCCGGCCCCCAGGAGTCGGCAGAATAGTTAGGGAAATTCAGGCTCTTTTTATTATGCCAGGTGTTCAATATCGGCATTACCAACTCCCATGCAGCTTCTACCTGGTCGCCACGCATAAACAGGGTTTGGTCGCCATGCATGGTATCCAGCAGCAGGGTTTCGTAGGCTTCTGGTGCCTGGTTGGTATAGGTGCCTTTGTAATCAAACACCATATCCACCACGTTCAGTACCATATCAATACCGGGGCGCTTGGCCTGCACCTGCAAACGGATGCTCATCTCCGGCTGTATGCTAATGATGAGCCTGTTTTGCTGCCAGCTTTCCGCTGCCTCGGTAGGGAATATTAAATGCGGCACATCTTTAAATTGGATGGAAATAACAGACGATGACTGGTGCATTCTTTTGCCCGTGCGCACATAAAAGGGTACGCATTGCCAGCGCCAATTATCTACAAAAAATTTGAACGCTGCGAAGGTTTCGGTGTTCGAATTCGGATCTACCTTTGGTTCTTCGCGATAGCCGGGTACTTCCTTGCCTTTCATCCAGCCGCTACCATATTGCCCGCGCACCGCCGAATTACGTACATCCTCGGGCGTAAACCGGCGCATGGCCTTTAATACATCCACTTTGCGGTCGCGCACCTCATCAGCAACAAAGCTCACCGGCGGTTCCATGGCAATATGGCAAAGCAGTTGCAGCAAGTGGTTCTGAATCATATCGCGCATAGCGCCCGAGCCATCGTAGTAATCGCCGCGGTCCTCTACGCCTAATTGCTCCGTTACCGAGATCTGTACGTGTTCGATGTAGTTCCGGTTCCACAGTGGCTCCATAATGGAGTTTGCAAAGCGGAACGCCATTATATTCTGCACAGTTTCTTTGCCCAGGTAATGGTCGATGCGGTATATCTGGCACTCGTCAAAAATACCTTTCAGCAATTCGTTCAGTTCCTTAGCGGTTTCCAAATCATGCCCGAATGGTTTTTCGATGATGATGCGCACCCTGTTTTTATCCTCGGCTAATTTTGCTTTGGAAATATTTGAGGCAATTATCGGGAAGAAGTTTGGCGCAACTGCCAGGTAAAACAATACGTTGGCGGTAGTTTTCCATTCTTCGTTATGGGCATCTATACGCTTTCCAAATTCTTTATAAGTTTCAAAATCGGTAGCGTCTGATACCTGGTAGTAGATGTTCTTTACAAACTCGCTCCATTTCTTGGCGTCGGTTTTGCCGCTGCGCGAAAACTGGTCGATATCCTTATGTAAGTTGTCCCTAAATTGTTCATCGGTTAATTTGGTACGGCCTGTACCAATAATGGAGAACTGCTTGGGCATCCAGCCATCTAAAAAAAGGTTATAAAGGGCGGGCGCTATTTTGCGCGAATTTAAATCGCCGGTGCCACCGAATATGATAAATATGGTAGGGTCGGATTTTGCATTACTCATGGCAATAATTTTTTATGTAAACGTAATATTAGCTTTTAGGCACCCATTGGGTATGGAAGGTTCCTTCTTTTCCTATCAGCTCGTAAGTATGGGCTCCAAAATAATCGCGCTGTGCCTGGGTTAGGTTCGACGGCATCCGCTCGCTGCGGAAAGCATCAAAATAACTTAAAGAAGCTGCGTAAGCCGGTGCAGCTATGCCCGAGGAAACAGCAGATGACACAATTTTACGGATGCCGGGCAGCGTGCCTTCTACAAGCGCGGCCACATCGGCATCTAACAGTAAATGCGCCAATGATTGGTCTTTACCATAAGCACCGTAGATATTCTCTAAAAATTTGGAACGGATAATACATCCCCCACGCCATATTTTGGCTATCTCGTCCAGTTTCAACTCGTATTTGTATTCAGTTGAAGCATTGGATAGCATGTGCATGCCCTGCGCATAGCTAATGATCATGGTGAAATAGAACGCCTGCTCTAAAGAAGCAATTAGTTCGTCCGCATTGCCTTCGATAGCCTGGTGATCGGCTGTGCTGTAAATAGCCGCCGCCTGTGTGCGCAAGGTTTTGTATTTAGACATATCGCGCATCGATACTGCAGTATCAACCGTTGGGATAGGTGCCTGTAGGTCCATGGCGCTTTGCGATGTCCATTTCCCGGTGCCTTTTGCGCGGGCCTCGTCTTTAATATCGTCTAAAAGCAAATGATCTGTACCCGGTGCTTTGTATTTAAAAATGTCTTTGGTGATATCCAGCAGGAAAGATTGCAGGCGGCCTTCGTTCCAGTCGGCAAATATTTTACCGATGGTATCGTTATCCAATTTCAGCCCTTTCTTCATGATCTCGTAGGTCTCGGCAAGCAATTGCATAATGCCATACTCTATACCGTTATGCACCATCTTCACAAAGTGGCCAGATGCACCGGGGCCGATGTACGTTACGCAAGGCACGCCATCTACTTTAGCGGCAATGGCCTCAAATATCGGCTTCATTACGTTGTAGGCTTGCTTATCGCCGCCCGGCATCATGCTTGGGCCTTTGCGTGCGCCTTCTTCACCGCCGGATACACCCATGCCGAAGAAATGCAAGCCGATAGCTTCCAGTTGTTCTACACGGCGGTTGGTATCGGTAAAGTGCGAATTGCCGCCATCAATTAAAATATCGCCTTTTTCCAAAAGCGGAGTGAGTTCCTCAATTACGGCATCTACAATTTTACCTGCCGGTACCAGCATCATAATAGCCCGCGGGGTGGTAAGGCTTGCTATAAACTCTTTTACATCGCCAAAGCCCTTTGCCTTACGGTCGCCGGCTTCTTCGTTTAAGGAAGATACCTTACCAGCATCTTTATCGTGCCCTGCTACCGCGAAGCCATGGTCGGCCATGTTGAGCAGTAAGCTGCGGCCCATAACACCCAGGCCTATCATCCCGAAGGCATATTTATCTGTTGTTGCGCTCATGTTATTTGAGGTTTTCGTCTTTTAGGTCGTTTAATATTTTTTTGGTTGTTTCGAAGTCGGTATGTTGAAAGGCGCGGATGCCCAACTTTTCGGCTGTT
>CBFGNE010000499.1:0-3879 GCA_965649995.1 uncultured Mucilaginibacter sp. | reverse complement strand
ATGCGTAAAACGAATGACAAATCGCTTAAGGAAGCCATAGAGCAAATGCTTAATGTGTATAAAATTAAACGCCGCTACGACGAAACACATGTGGCGGCAGCCTGGCCCGACCTGGTTGGCAAGCCCGTAGCCAACCGTACAAAAGAGTTGTTTATACGCGACAAGAAATTGTTTTTGCGTATAGAATCATCGGTTATAAAACACGAACTGGTAAATATGCGCAGCCAGATCATCGAAAAGATAAACAATGAAGCTAAAACGGTACTGATAGAAGAAATTGTGTTTTTGTAATTACCTGCGGCCTAAGCGCATCCGGGCAGTGATGCCGCGAAAGGCATCATCCATAATGTGCGAAAAGGCCAGAATGAATACCCCCGGGAAGATAAACGCAAACTGAGCCTCGGGATGGTACCTGAAAATATCTAACGACACTAACAAAATAGTCACAATTATTATAGAATAAATGAGGTATTTAAGTAGCGGTTTCATGCTCTTGTTTGGTCCTTATTATAATTGGCTTATAACGTAAAGCTAAGAAAAAATATTGTGCAAAACAAGAAGAAATAAAATCCGGCAAGGCTGCAATAATTTCTTTGCGGCCTGCCGAAAGTATTGATTGTTAGAACCTTTCGAAAGCTGAAAAGAAGAAGCTGCCTTCTATTTCGGCGTTCTCATCAGAGTCGGATCCGTGTACCGCGTTAGCCTCGATAGACTTTGCAAACAGGTTACGGATGGTGCCTGCTTCTGCCTTCGCAGGGTCGGTAGCGCCAATTAACGTGCGGAAATCTGCAATAGCGTTATCTTTTTCTAAAATAGCCGCAACAATTGGGCCCGACGACATAAAGCTTACCAGGTCATTGAAAAAACCGCGCTCGCTGTGTACAGCGTAAAACTCGCCGGCTTTTGCAGGGCTTAGTGCAGTGTATTTTAAAGCAACTATTTTAAATCCGGCTTTAGTGATATGGTCTAAAATAGCACCAATGTGGCCGTTAGCAACCGCATCCGGCTTTATCATCGTAAATGTTCTGTTAGTTTTCATTTTTCAGGGTTAATCTTTTATTTAGATTATTAAAATTGCCGCAAAAGTAGGGTTTTACATCTGAAACATAAAGCTTTTACTATTAAATAAGCTGTTTGTATTTAATTAATTTATTTAGCTTTGCAGCTTCTTTTTAAAATTGATGTTGGATTTAGCCTCGCTTACAGAACTTTTAGCTCAGCCCCAAAAAATAGTAATTACTACCCATCATAAACCCGATGGCGACGCTATGGGGTCGTCTTTAGGTTTGTATAATTATTTGATACAGTTGGGTCACCATGCAAAGGTGATAGCACCAACAGATTACCCCGACTTTTTGGCCTGGCTGCCGGGTAATGAAGAGGTAATGATTTACACCGAGCAATCGGAAGAAGCCGCTGCGCTGATAGCTGATGCCGCGATCATCTTTTGCCTCGATTTTAACAGTCTTAGCCGCATCAACCAAATGGGCGAGCTGGTAGGTGCCAGCAAAGCTTACAAGGTGATGATAGACCACCACCTGGAGCCACAGGATTTTGACGACTACCGTTATTGGGACATTAAGGCCTGTGCAACAGCGCAACTTGTTTATACTTTCATAGCTAACGAACTGGGGCGAAAAGATTTGATAGATAAGGATGTAGCTACGTGTTTGTATACCGGCATCCTTACCGACTCTGCCTCCTTCCGTTTGCCAAATACCACATCTGATGTTCACCGTATAGTTGCCGAACTGATAGACTGCGGCGCAGTAAACTGGCGCATACACGAATTGATATACAACAGCGCATCGGAAAACCGTTTACGCTTTTTAGGGTATTGCCTGGCCAATTGCTTGGAAATACTGCCTGAATACAATACCGCGATAATCTCCGTTAATAAAACAGACCTTGCTAAATTCGATGTTAACACCGGCGACACCGAAGGCATCGTGAATTATGCTTTATCTATAGCCAGTATAAAGCTGGGTGCATTTATTGTAGAGCGTACCGATATGGTAAAACTATCGTTACGCAGCAAAGATGAGTTCCCAGCAAACGAAATTTGTAAAAAGTATTTCAACGGCGGAGGGCACCGCAATGCCGCCGGCGGGCAATCAAACGAGCCATTTGAAGAAGTGGTGCAAAAATTTAAATCAATATTACCAGAGTATAAAAAACTATTAATACAGTAAAAACTAAAATGAGGAAAAATGTAATGCTTATCGCGCTTGCAACTATAGGGTTAGCAAGCTGCAAAGGTGGATTTAAGCAAGCCGAAGGCGGGTTGTTATATGATATACACGTAGACAAATCGGGCCCTACTATTAAAACAGGCGACTTTATGAGCCTTAACCTGGTGCTTAAAACCGACGGCGATTCGGTTGTTTACAGTACTTACGAACAAGGCCGCCCGGTATTGGCCCCAATGCCTAAAGAGCAAAAAAAGGGTGATATTACTACTGGCTTTGCATTGCTTAGCGAAGGCGATAGCGCAACCTTTAAAATGAATATCGATTCGGTATTCAAAAAAGGCCAGCCAAAACCGCCGGGTATGAAAGGTAAATACCTAATATATAACGTTAAGGTTGAAAAAGTAATACAAAAGGGTAACCTAAGCGAAGTGGTTTTCCAGGGCCGTATATCAGAATACATGAAAGCCCAGGCCGAAGCGGTAAAGAAAACAGAGCCGGCAAAACTGAAGAAATATATAGATGACAATAAACTGAAAACTACAGTTACTGCATCTGGCCTTAATTATGAGATAACTACTCCCGGCACAGGTGTTAACGTAGCGTCGGGCGATACTGCTGTAGTTAACTACACCGGTAAATTGTTAAACGGCAAAATTTTCGATAGCTCGCTAAAAGAAGATGCAGCTAAAGCCGCCGCAGCTGCCAAACAACCTGTTGACCCGCGCCGTGTTTATGAGCCTATACGCATCCCGGTAGGCGAAGGCAGGGTAATTAAAGGCTGGGACGAAGGGCTTATGCTGTTAAACAAAGGCGCTAAAGCTACTTTGGTAATCCCGTCTTCATTAGGTTGGGGCGAGCAGGGCGCGCCGCCAATGATACCTCCATTTGCTCCAACTGTGTTTACAGTAGAGGTTGTAGGTATTATACACCCAAACCCTAATGCACCTAAACCAACGGCACCACAACCGCCGGCGGGTAGATAATATTTAAAACCATTATAGCCTTCCGTTTAAAACGGAGGGCTATTTTATTATGAAAAAAGCTATTTATATATCATTGTTGCTTGCCGGGTTCGCGGCAACCACAAACGCACAGGGCCTTAAAACCCTTCCCAGCGGTGTGCAGTACCAGATACTTACACCAAACACAGGCGAAAAAATTAAACAAAGCGACGTAGTTACCTTTCATGTAACCCAGCGTACCGATAAGGATTCGGTGTTGTTTAGCAGTTACAAAGCCGGGCAGCCGGTTAAAGTACAGGCGCAACCATCCCGTAACCCCGGCGACCTCATGGATATTTTACCCTTATTGGCCGTTGGCGATAGTGCCTTTGTAAAAGTGCCTATCGATACAATTTTTAAAGGTAACGATGCCCAGCGCCCCGCTTTTTTAGCAAAGGGAGGGAGTATTTTATGTACCATAAAAGTGGTGCAGGTACAATCGCTAACCGAAGCAATTGCCGAGCGTAATGCAGGCATTGCCAAATTAAAAGCCGCCGAAGCTACGCAAGGCGATGAATACATAAAAAAGCACGGCCTGGTTACTAGAACCACGGTATCGGGCTTGCGCTACGTAATAACTAAACCGGGTATTGGCCCAAGGGCACAAAAAGGCGATTCGTTAGTGGTGCATTATGCAGGCCGCTTAACCAACGAAAAGGTATTTGATACCAGTATGGAAGAGGTAG
>CBFGNE010000498.1:0-3883 GCA_965649995.1 uncultured Mucilaginibacter sp. | reverse complement strand
CCCGCTGATATTTTTGATGCGAACAAAGAAAACCAGGTGCCCTTGCTTACCGGCTGGAACGAGGATGATGCTTTTATCGGCAGTTTAAAAAACGCAGCCGACTACACCGCAGGCATCCAAAAGCGCTATGGCAAATCGGCAGCAGAGTTTTTAATACTTTACCCGGGTAGTACCGATGCAGAAGCCGAAACTTCACAGATCAGGATCTCGCGCGATGGCATGTTCGGTATCCAGAATTACACCTGGGCAAATATGCAAAGCGCCAAAAACAAGGCGAAGGTATACCTATACCGTTTTACCCGCCGCGTACCCGCTACCGATGCCTTTAAAAAATACGGCGCCTTCCATACCGGCGAGGTGGGTTATGTTTTCAATAACCTCAAATTTTTAAACCGCCCGTTCGAGCCGGTAGACCAGCAGCTGGCAGACACGATGTCAAGTTACTGGGTAAACTTTGCAACATCGGGCAATCCAAACGGCCCGGGCCTGCCGGCATGGCCTGCTTATAACAACAATAGCAATCAGGTGATGATACTGGGCGAAAAGCCCGAAGCCAAACCCCTGCCGGATAAAGCTTCGCTTGATTTTACCTTGATGCAGATGAGTAAATAATTACAAACAATAATAAGTCTAATGGTGCAAACAGGTAGAAAAGAGCGGAATGAATTAAAACTTTAGAAAATCAAAGAAAAGCACCTATTTTTCTCGGATTTTCTCCGGTTTTTTCGGTTTTTCGAATCAGCAAAACAGGTGTACGGATTTGTACGAAACTGCTCGAGACACCATAACGAATTTTATATACAACTAACATGAAATCGATCTTCACCAATTTGCTGGCAACGGTTTGTTTACTCTTATCGTTTATGGCCGGGGCGCAAAACATTAACCCTGCGCTGCTGTCCCGCCCATGGAAAGCCTCCTGGATAAGCGTACCCAATGAGCCCGCGCACGATTATGGCATTTACCATTTCCAAAAATCGGCCGACCTGCCCACCAAGCCGGCAAAGTTTGTTATCCATATCTCGGCAGATAACCGCTACAAGCTGTATGTGAACCACATACTGGTTTCCCTTGGCCCGGCCCGTGGCGATACTTATTACTGGAACTATGAAACGGTGGATATAGCCCCGTACCTAACCGGTGGCAAAAATACCATAGCCGCCTTGGTTTGGAACGATGGCGATTACCGCCCTGAAGCGCAGATATCCCAGCAAACTGCCTTTATTTTGCAGGGCGATACCGGCATTGAGGAAGTTTTTAATACCGATGCCGGCTGGAAGTGCATCCGCGATAACGCTTACAAACCCTTGCTTGGTGTTGGCTACAGTACCTACTATGTTGCCGGCCCGGGCGAATTGGTAGATATGCATAAAACGGTTAAAGATTGGCAGGACAATGATAGTGGCTGGTTAAACGCTCAAAAAATAGACAGGGGGAACCCAAAAGGCATTCCCAATGCATTCGGCTGGATGCTGGTGCCATCCTCGATCCCGCAAATGGAGATGAAGCAACAGCGTTTAGCCGCCATGCGGAAAGCTGTTGGAGTTAATGCCCCATCATCATTTCCCGCACAGAAAACTTCAGTCACCATACCGGCAAACACAAAGGCTTCGTTGCTACTCGATCAATCTTTCCTTACTAATGCGTACGTTACGGTTAACTTTAGCGGCGGCGACAATGCAGGCATGTCGCTCACCTATTGCGAATCGCCGATGAAGAATGTGGGCAACACCTACCAGATTGTAAAGCCTAACCGCAATGAGGTGGAAGGCTATAAATTCATTGGCAGAAAAGATAGTATTATATCAGACGGGACCGCAAAGCAGAGCTTTACATCGCTCGCCTTCCGCACATTCCGGTATATTTTGGTCAATATTTCTACAAAAGACGAACCGCTTACCATCGATGATATTTACGGCACCTTTACCGGCTATCCGTTTAAATTCAATGCAAAACTGAATACCGGCAGTACCGAGATGCAGCAGATGCTGGATATTGGTTTCCGTACGGCCCGCTCATGCGCCGTGGAAACTTATTTCGACTGCCCGTATTACGAACAGCTGCAATACATTGGCGATGGCCGCATACAGGCACTGGTCTCCTACTTCAACACCGGCGATGACCGCCTTGCCTGCAACGCCCTAAACCAAATGAACCACTCGCGCCAGGCGGAAGGCCTAACTCTCAGCAGGCACCCATCCTACAGCCCACAAATTATTTCCACCTTCTCCCTTTGGTATATCTGTATGCTGCACGATTACTGGATGTACCGCAACGACGAGGCCTTTGTAAAAGATAAACTTGACGGTACCCGGCAGGTGCTGGCTTTCTTTGCCAAGTATCAGCAGGCAGACGGCTCACTCAAAAACACCCCCTATTGGACGTTTGTAGATTGGGTAAGGACCAAAGACTGGGATTTTGGCCAGCCGCCAAAAGATGCCAATGGCAACTCGGCCATGCTGGATATGCAATTGCTATGGACCCTCCAACAAGCCGCCGAAATGGAAGCCAAAATAGGCATGCCCGTTTATGCGGAATTGTATAGGGCCCGCGCAGTGAAGCTAAAAGCTACCATCCAGCGCAAATATTGGGATGCCTCCAAAGGTTTTTATGCCGACGCAAACAACAAGCAAACCTACTCGCAGCATACCAACGCGCTGGCTATTTTAAGCGGCGTAGCAGGCACTAATACTGTAGCTCTCGCTAAAAAAATAGCAGCGGACTCGAGCCTGGTAGAATGCACTAATTACTTTAAATACTACCTGCACCAGGCGCTGGTAAAAGGCGGCTTGGGCAATGATTATATGAACTGGCTGGACGTTTGGCGCAACAATATCAAAATGGGCCTAACCACCTGGGCCGAAATATCAGACCTGGAGCACGTCCGCAGCGATTGCCACGCCTGGGGCGCCAGCCCTAATATCGAGTTTTTCCGTACCGTTTTGGGCATCGACAGTTACGCTCCGGGTTTCAGCAAAATAAAAGTAGAGCCGCGCCTGGGCAAAATGGAAAACGCCAGTGGCGAAATACCGCACCCCAATGGCGTAGTGGCTGTTAGCTACGCAAAAAATGGTAGTAAATGGGCTATCAGTGTTACCCTGCCCATGCGCACCGACGGAAAATTTGTATGGAAAGGCAAAAGTTACCCGCTGAAAGGCGGGAAGAACGTATTTAGTATTTGAGAGGGTCCACTAAAAAGCAACGTATCGAATGATGAATTTCCCCCTTCATCATTCGATATTAAGTAGCCTTTAATTCACCTTCTCAAACCTTGCTGCCCAGCCCCCGCCTGATGCCAGTTTTACGTTCAGTTTATCTTTGGAAGTGAGGGTAACTTCTTTGCGTATGTAATCGCTAGCATTGCGGTTTGCGTTTAAGCCATCGCTAAACAATACCGCTTTGTAGCTTCCTTCTCCTAAAAAGGAAAGGTCAACAGTGATTTCTCTTTCGTCCCAGTTGGTCATAGCGCCTGCATACCAGGTAGTGCCTTTGCGGCGGGCAATGCTTACAAACTCGCCAACTTTGCCGTCAAGCGCAACGGTTTCATCAAAAGTTGTAGGCACAGAGGCAATGTAATCGGTGCTTTCTTGCTCCTTTTTGTAAATGGTTGGGTTATCGGCCAGCATTTGTAAAGGTGCCTCGTAGATGGTGTACATGGCCAACTGGTGAGTGCGCGTTCCCTGCGTCATCGGGTTACTGTTTACGGGGCGGAATGCCGCTTTAACAGCATTGCGCATACCACCAGGTGTATAATCTAATGGGCCGGCCAGCATACGGATGTAAGGGATGCTCACATCATATTGAGGCTGGTTATTTACGCCCCATTTCATATTCTCCAGTCCTTTAACGCCTTCAAAGTTGAGGATATTAGGAAAGGTACGCT
>CBFGNE010000497.1:0-3885 GCA_965649995.1 uncultured Mucilaginibacter sp. | reverse complement strand
AAAAGCACGGAGGCACCGCCAAAGACCCTGCAAAGCGCTGGGAGCTATTTGGGCAACTACTGAGCAACGAGGTAACTATGGACGAGCTGGCAAAGTAACCAGGCTTAGAGTAAGTTGTAGGCCTGCGCAAATTTAACAGCGTCGTAGTTGTTTTTTAAGTTTAGCTTGTTGCGGATATTGCGGCGGTGCGTATCAGCAGTTGCCGGAGAGATGAACAATTTTTCGGCTATCTCACTCGAGTTACTGCCCATTGCCATCTGTTTAAGTACTTCCTTTTCGCGGCGGGTAAGCGTCAGGAACAATGGGTTGTTGGCACGCAAAAAGTATATCTCGTCCATAACCCGGTTTACTTTGGAGGTAATATGATGCACCGGGTCTATCAGCCCGGCAGTGGTAATCAAATGCGTTGTATCCCCCGCTTCGTTACGGGCAAAAACCTTCGTATTGCTCACAAATAGCTGCCATTCGGTATTCTGCGGCACGCGTACCTGTTGAAAGTAAGATACCTGCTCGTTTACCTGGCTGTGCATAATATGCATTATTTTGGGCACATAGTCGTTACTGTCTTCGGTGTTAAAATACTTAGCGTGGTAAATCCCCGGGTCCATTGCCTGCAAATCATCAAGCGTAGTGCCTAAAATATCCAGGCCTGTACGGTTCATGTAAATAATTTCGAGTGTTACGGCGTCGTGTATAATTAATGCAGAGGGCAATTCATCTGCAAACAGGCGAATATTGTTGAGCCGTTGTTTAAGGTTTTGGTCCATAGCGGTTGGGGCACAGTCAATTAATAGGGATCTATCTAAAAATGGTTGTTAAAATACCTAATGTTGGGTATTTTTTTCGGGCTTTTATAATCAGATATTCGCATCGCTGCGTAACTGTTTGCAAATTAATTAATTAAAATAAAAAATAGTTGCGTTGGTGATTGAACGATTTCAGAAACAAAGCGGGCTAACCCGGCTGTGTGGAAAAGAATAATTTGCAGATTGGGGGCTATTTGCATTTTTTTCAATTAAACAACGCCTTTCGAGGCAAGTGGCCGGGTGCTTGCTTCTGTTTTGTTAGCTATAAAGCTTATACCTTATCACAATTTTTATTTCCGTAGCGCAAACATGATAATGCAAGCTCCAAGCAATGCTATGCAGGCGCCGATTATATCCCATTTGTAGGGTTTAAGGCTATCGCAAAGGATTTAAGGATATTAATTGTCATTCAACCAATATACCGCCCTAATTGATCATTTTAATATTTACTGCCTGTTTTTACATCCAAAGTTCGATATTCGTTTTTTTATTTGAATGAAGATAGCAGTTTACGGACGTCAGTTTAACGACCCCCAGGTATTCCCCTACATACGGCAGGTGTTTGATAGCCTCGTACTGCACCAGGTGGATGTTTATGTGCACCATCAGTTTAACGAGTATCTACAGGGGAACGTAGATACCTCCGCCTACAACGTGCTGAAAGCGGGCGACCCTATAAAAGATTTCATCGATATTTTTATCACTATTGGCGGCGACGGTACCTTGCTTGATATGGTAACCGTTATCCGCGATAGCGGGGTGCCGGTAATAGGCATTAATTTTGGCAGGCTTGGTTTTTTAGCAAGTATTAACAAAAACGATATTGCCGCCGCTATGCATGCCGTAGTGAACAAAGAATATACGCTGGATAGCCGCGAACTGCTGATCATTGAATCTGACGAGAAAATATTCGGCGACGATAACTTTGCACTGAATGATGTAACCATTCACAAACGCGACGACTCCGCCATGATCACCACGCATGTATCCCTTAATGATGAGTTTTTAAACTCGTACTGGGGCGATGGCATCATTATATCAACTTCTACCGGCTCAACGGCGTATTCGCTTAGCTGCGGCGGGCCTATTATTTTCCCACAATCAAACAGTATAGCGCTTACCCCGGTATCGCCGCATAATTTAAATGTAAGGCCTATTATACTGCCCGATACCAGCAAGCTATCTTTCGAGGTAGAGTGCCGTGGCACCAACTATATTATATCATGCGATAGCCGTACTGCGGTTATTGATAAAACCATGCAGTTTAGGGTTTACAAGGCGGATTTTAAACTCAATTTGATCCGCATGAATAATGAAAGCTATTTGCAAACGTTAAGGACTAAATTATTATGGGGTTTAGATGCCCGTAACTACTAAATTTAACGGATGCTGAAATTTTACGCGGCCCTTTTATTTGTTGCGCTATCGTATACTGCACAAGCCCAGGCAACCTGGGAAATTGGTGGCATGTTGGGCGGCGCGGGCTACATCGGCGACCTTAACCCCAGCCCGTTTAAACCCAGTGGCGGGTCGGTAGGGGCATTTATCAAATACAACTTTAACGGTTATTTAGCTGCCAAGCTTAATTACCAATACGGTAAAGTAGCCGGGGCGGATAGCTCGTCTTCCAGTGCGCAATTACGCCAGCGCAACCTTAGCTTTACCGACGGATTGAAGGAACTTAGCCTGCGGGCGGAGTTCAACTTTATGAGGTACATACCCGATGCCGGAAAAAATAAATACACCCCTTATGTTTTCCTGGGCTTTGGCACCACCGCTTTTGCGCCGCGTACCATGTACAATGGTACCGAAATATCTCTCCGCAGCCTCCGTACCGAAGCGCAAACTGCCGAGTATAAAACCAACACCATTGTTGTGCCCTATGGCGCAGGCTTTAAATACAACTTTAGCGGTAAATGGACGGTAGCGGCCGAGGTAGGTTACCGATACACCCGTACCGATTTTTTGGATGATGTAAGCGGTGTATATGCTGCTCCCGGCCAATTACCCGGCCCGTTATCTGTTGCCCTTGCCGACCGCAGCGGCGAACGCACCGGCACTTACATAGGCAGCCCCGGCTCGCAACGCGGCGATTTTCGCAGTAAGGATATCTACTCCTTTTTTGGGTTTACCCTATCTTACACTTTTGTTACCGAGAAGTGTTACTACGATCAGTAAGGTATTTTGCCGTATAATTTTTTTTCCGCAGAGTCCGCCGAGGACACGCAGCGATACACAGAGCCTGCCGTGTGGTTATTTTGATCCTCAAAGCCGCAAAAAGAATATTAAGATATAGCCATAAAAACAACCCTCCGTTCCGCAAACTCATTAGCCCATTTGCAAAACTTCTGCGCACCTCTGTGTAATCTCCGTGGCCTCCTGTGGTTTAATTTATCAACTTTTACAAGAGAATAGGTATTATATTCTGTATTTGTATTTTTTAACAAAATATAATTTGTTAAATTGAAACAAAGCATTACTTTTATACGTTGAATAACACAAAACCAATTGTTTAACCCTAAACGTATAAAGCCATGGCCGAATTAAACACCGCTCCCGAAAAACAAGGCAAAAAAGTACGGACTAAAAAACAAGCCCTGCGTGTGGATCTGACCGCAATGGTAGATCTTGCCTTTTTGCTCATCACGTTTTTTATGCTCACTACTACGTTGAGCAAACCCAGCGCAATGGATGTGGCTATGCCGGTTGGAAAGGGCGATGGGGTGCCCGAATCGCGCACCCTGACTATCTGCCTGGGTAAAAACAACCAGGCCATGTATTATTTGGGGTTGGCCGATAAGCCTATCATAGCCGCAACAATAACCGATTATCATAAGAATGGGCTGCGACACGCTATTATGGATGTACGCAAGAAGGTACTTGCTGCCACGGGTAAAAGCATGATAGTAGTAATAAAACCAGGCGACACCTCGGTGTACGAAAACCTGGTAAACACGCTTGATGAAATGACCATAACCGGAGTGCAGCAATTCGCCATCGCCGATATACAGCCAAAGGACATCAGCATGCTAAAGGATAAGCAGGCGTATTAATAATCAAACCTAAACTTCATCAATAA
>CBFGNE010000496.1:0-3890 GCA_965649995.1 uncultured Mucilaginibacter sp. | reverse complement strand
AAAGTATAAACAGGCAGGCGGGCGGAACAGGCTACCAATGGCGTAACCATAATGGTGATCATGCGGTCCTTCCAGCTCTCAATAGTGCGGGTACTCATAATGGATGGCACGGCACAGGCGAAACCACCAATTAATGGCACTACTGATTTTCCGTTAAGCCCCACCTTGCGCATCAGTTTGTCCATCATAAAAGTAACACGGGCCATATAACCGGTATCTTCCAGTATGGATATAAAGGCGAATAGTATAGCAATTTGTGGGATAAATACCATTACTCCGCTTAACCCGGCTACTACGCCATCAACCAGTAAACTGGTTAAAGGTCCGGCAGGTAAAGCTTTATTTAATGATCCCTGCACCCATACAAACAAGTCTTCGATCAGTTCCATTGGGTAAGCCGACCACGCAAATATGGATTGGAACATAAACAACAGGATAGCAAAGAAAATAACGAAGCCAAATACTTTATGCGTAAGTATCTTATCTATTTTATTGCTGTTTGATTCTTCATGAGCAGTATCAGGTACTTTAACCGTATCGTAAAGCAGGTCGTTTATAAAATTATAGCGGGCAATGGTTTCGGCCCCCTGCGCCTTTTGCGAGTGGAAATCATGTTCCTTCTCCAACTCCTCGATACGTTGAGATTGTTGCGGCGTAAGAAATTTTAAATGCTCATGCTGGTGTGCCAGTTGTAAGGCAAGGTAGGGGTTATCAATTTGCAATTCATTGCTGATGCTGTTGATCAGCTGTGGGGCTATAGCTTCTACATCAATGCTTGGCTCCTGGAAGGTTACCTTATTGGCATAAGCAATCATTAGCTTTAAGCCATCAACGCCCTCGTTTTTTCGCGCCGAAATAGGTATAACAGGCACACCTAGCCGTCGGGCAAATAGATTCATATCTATATCAATCCCGGCCTTATTGGCCAGGTCTATCATATTTAAAGCGATAATAACCGGTATCTTTAGGTCGGCTACCTGGGTATATAATAGTAAGTTTCTTTTTAGGTTGGATGCATCCAGAATAACTACAACCAGGTCGGGTTTTGACGGGTTGGATTCATCAGCCAATACAGAAAAAACGATAGATTCATCCTGGCTTTTAGGATAAAGGCTGTAAGTACCCGGAAGATCAATGATTTCGGCGCTGCGGCCATCATGTAACTGGCAATAGCCAATTTTTTTATCAACAGTAACACCCGGAAAATTTCCGATTTTTTGATTTAACCCGGTGAGTACGTTAAAAAGAGTTGATTTACCGGTATTGGGGTTTCCTACAAGTGCAACTCGTATATCTGCTTTCAATTAATTAAAAAAACTATTGCAATATAATGGTTGAAGCTTCCTGTTTGCGAAGGCTAAGCCGGTAGCCCGAAACTTTAATAGCAATAGGATCGCCCATGGGTGCAATGTGGTCAACTCTTACTTCTTCGCCGGGCAAACAACCCATTTCCATCAATTTAACAGACATTTCAAGGTCAGTAAACTCCTTTACGATCCCTTTTTCTCCGACTCCTAATTGTGATAGCTTCATACCTGTATTTAACTCATCAAAGATAAACCTTATTTATATTAAATCCAAATAACAAGAAAATTGAAATTTAAGTATGATTTATAGCAGAAAATACTCAAGTTTGCTGTGTCATTACATTATCATTATTTCCAAAAATGTGATAATGGAGCAACTCAAGACTACAAAATAACGTTAGTTATAATGTAGGCGAAAGCTTGCAATTGTGATAAGGTTTAGGTTGAAAGCCCCCAGCAGCGAGTGCAAGGGGGCGTTCTTAATTTATATGGGCCTTGTATTTTAATATTTTTGATACCTAATGAGTTTAAAAGAAGAGCTATATAAGCAATGTTTGGAGTACGTGCAGAGCCGTATGGATGCCGCGCAACAGGGCATTGACGAGGCGCAGCAGGCATCAAAAGACGACACCAAAAGCAGCGCGGGCGACAAATACGAGACCGGCCGCGCCATGATGCAGCAGGAAACCGACCGCAATATGTCGCAATTGAACGAGGCTAATAAATTAAAAGTAGCGTTAAATGCCATCAATCCCACTGCCATACATGCCACCATAGATACCGGCAGCGTAGTTAAAACCAACAACGGTAATTTTTATTTGGCGATAAGTGCCGGTACAATTCATGTTGAGAGGGAAAGCTATTTCGCCATTTCCCCTGCATCGCCTATTGGATTTAAGCTAAAAGGATTAAAAGTGGGTGATAGGTTTGATTTGAATGGGAAAGAATATTTGATAGAGGGGGTTTTATAAAATCATTTGTCATTTCGAACGAGGTACGAGGAGAAATCTTATAAGAGCGACACGTATACTTATCTATAGTATAAGATCTCTCACTACGTTTCGAGATGACATTAGTTCTTTATCCCCAACCCCACATCATTACTCAACACATACCGCCCATCTACAAAATCTGGTGTTTGATAAGGGTTATTGGTAGTTAAAAACGGCCCGTCAATATCTGCCCAATCGCATTGCGGGGCAAGGGCTGCAGCGGCCAGGGTAGCGCAGCTGGTTTCGCTCATGCAGCCAATTAATATTTTAAGGTCGAGTTCGCGGGCTTTGGCAATCATTTGCTGTGCCTCATACATCCCTGCCGATTTCATCAGCTTGATATTAATGCCATGATAAACACCCTCTGCTTTGGCTACATCAGCCAAACGCTGTACAGCTTCATCCCCAATTAATGGGACAGGGCTGTTTTCTGTTAGCCAGGCATTACCTTCAATATCGGTTTTTGCCATCGGCTGCTCTATAAGCCTTACACCCTGGCTATGCAGCCAGTGTATCAGGTCGAGCGTTTTTTCTTTATCGGTCCAGCCTTGATTGGCATCTACATATAGTGGTTTATCGGTTATTTGGCGGATGGTTTGTATAAGCTCCCTATCATTATCTCTACCCAACTTTACTTTGATCACTTTAAAATTTTCGGCTTCCTTAACTTTCTGGCGGATAACTTCGGGTTGGTCAATACCAATAGTAAAACTGGTGACCGGCATTAGCGAAGGGTTGCTGCCTAATAATTGCCAGCAGGGTTGTTGTTTAATTTTTCCATCCAGGTCGTGCAGGGCGATATCAATAGCGGCTTTTATTGCGGGATTTCCCGGCGCCAAACTATCCAGGTAATTCAATATCGCCGCAAAATCAAAAGGGTATTTAAACTGCTTTACATCTACTTGGTGCAAAAAGTTAGCGGCAGTGTCATGACTCTCGCCCATATACGGCACCATAGATGCCTCTCCATGCCCCATATAGCCCTCGTATTCAATTTGTACCAACATCAACGGTGTTGAGGTGCGCGAGAATTTAGCTATCGTAAACGGATGCTTTAGGGCGAGTTCGTATGGGAGATATGTTAGACGCATGAGTAAGCTAAATATATCACTTTAAAGCGATTTTTCCCACTTGTCATCTCGAAACGTAGTGAGAGATCCATACACAGGTAGACGAGCGCGTGTATAGATTTTTTCGCTATGCTCAAGAGATAGTTCTCGTTATCACTCGAAATGACAGAGGGGTTAAAATACATCCCCCGCACTTTATTATCTTTGCCCCTATGCCGGCACAAATATATGCTCCGTTCGAGGTATCAAACTTTAGTAATAAAACCTGCTTTTTAACCGGGCAGCCATTAAACAGCGAGGAAGAAAAAATACAAGTATTTCCGCAATGGTTAATGAGCCGTTATGGGTTAGAGGATAAAGCTTTTAAGCTATTAGACGAAAGCATGGCTACGTACAAGGACCTGAAACTGCCCTGCTCAGCGCATATCAACGAGCAATATCTAGAGCCTTTAGAAAACGAGATAGCTGCTGCTTTTGAAACAGGTTACGAGGCAGTTAAAAACTTGGACGAGAGCAAATTA
>CBFGNE010000495.1:0-3893 GCA_965649995.1 uncultured Mucilaginibacter sp. | reverse complement strand
CAGTAAACCTGTTGGCTAAAACCACCGGAAGCAACCCGGTACCTGCCGGAAAATTGCAAAAAGGCTACCGCCACCACCAGGATAAGTTTTCGCTTGCCGGGCTAACCGGAACACCAGCCGAAACGGTTGACGCACTGAGGGTGAACGAATGCCCTGTGCAGATGGAAGCAGTTGTAGAAGCAGTGCATGGGCTGGCGGAAGGCAATGCTGATATGCACGGGAAAATAGTAACCTTTGAGTTGCTGATCAAGAGAGTTCACCTGGACGAATCTATTCTTATGGACGGGCAAATAAACAGGGTTGATCCTGATAAATGGAAACCGCTGATCATGAGCTTTCAGCAGTTCTATAGTCTGGGCGATCGTTTACATCATTCAACGCTTGCGGAGATACCCGAGCACTTGTACAACACACCGGATAGGGAACAAGCCATAAACCGCAGCGCTTTGCAGGATGCCACGTTATAAAACGCCAAATCTTGCAATAAAAAGTTTTTGTGCTTTGATATGGCTGTAACTTATTCCAACTTGCGTTGTATAATAGGGCATGGCAACAAAAGGGCAGCAGGTTATTCAGCAATGGTACAAACAAAAGGCATGGAAGCAGTTTCCGTTTCAAAAGGAGATGGAAGAGGCATACCTTTCCGGTTTTTCGGGCCTGCTGAATGCGCCTACCGGCAGCGGTAAAACCTTCGCATTGTTCCTTCCTTTCCTGGCGGATTTTATCAATAAGCACCCCGATACTTATACCACCAAAAGTAATAACGGCTTGCTGATGCTGTGGATAACGCCCCTGCGCGCGCTTACCAACGATATCCGCAAGGCAATGCAGGAAGTATGCGACGATATTGGCCTCCCCTGGCGCATCATGACACGTACCGGCGATACCTCCGCTGCGGATAAGGCTGCCTTGAAGCGTAAGCTGCCCGAAGTATTGCTCACCACCCCCGAAAGCCTGCACCTGATGCTCGCACAAAAGGAATACCCCAAAGTATTCTCCGGTTTACAAGTATTTGTTTGCGACGAGTGGCACGAACTCCTCGGCACCAAACGCGGCGTACAGGTAGAATTGGGATTAAGTAAGCTGAAGGCGCTGGCATCAAGCAACGCTAAGGTATCTTCTGTCTCACATCTCACATCTCATATCTCACATCTAAAAGTTTGGGGTATCTCCGCCACCATTGGCAACCTGGAGCAGGCAGCCGAAGTGCTGTTGGGCAACGATTTCCCGCCGGAGCAAATACGCATGGTACGGGCAAACATCAGCAAGAAGCTTGTTATAGAATCTGTTATACCGGAGAATATCGAAAACTACAGCTGGGCGGGGCATATCGGCGTAAAGCTGCTGCCGCAGGTGATGGAGATAGTGGCAAAAAGCAAAACAACATTGATTTTTACCAATACCCGTTCGCAGGCGGAGATATGGTACCATGCTATTATTGACAATTACCCCGAGTACGCCGGCATTATGGCCATGCATCATGGTTCGCTGGATAATGAACTGCGCAACTGGGTAGAGCAAGCGCTTCATGCAGAAGCACTTAAGGTAGTAGTCTGTACATCAAGTTTAGACTTGGGCGTAGATTTCCGCCCGGTGGATACGGTGGTGCAGGTGGGCAGCCCTAAAGGGGTTGCGCGGTTTATGCAACGTGCCGGGCGGAGCGGGCATCATCCGGGTGCTATCTCTAAGGCCTATTTTGTGCCTACTCATTCGTTGGAACTGCTGGAAGGTGCGGCATTGAAGCAAGCCATCAAAAACGGGGTATTCGAAAGCCGTGACCCAATGCTGCTGACTATGGATGTGTTGATACAGTTTATGGTAACCCTCGCTTTATCAGAAGGTTTCAGGGCAGATGAGTTGTACCGGGAAGTAAAATCAACTTTTGCTTTCGCTGACCTGCGGCGGGACGAATTTAACCAGTTGCTTGATTTTATTACTAATGGCGGCAAAACCCTTGCCCAATACGACGAGTTTTTAAAGGTAGAGGTTGAGAACGGTTTGTTTAAAGTGAACAGCCGCCGGGTGGCTATGCGGCACCGCCTCAGCATCGGCACCATAACCAGCGAACTGAGTATCAGGGTAAAGTGGCTTAGCGGTGGCAGCTTAGGCACGTTGGAAGAAGGCTTTATAGCCAAACTAAAACCAGGAAATGTGTTTTGGTTTGCCGGCCGTAGCCTGGAATTTATAAAGGTAAAGGAGATGACTGCCTATGTAAAGAAGTCGAACAAAACAAAAGGGCTGATACCCAGCTGGGCAGGAGGGAGGATGCCGCTTTCCTCGCAACTCTCGGCCGTGTTCCGCGATAAGCTGGACGAGGTGGCCAATGGCATTGAACAAGACATTGAAGTTAAGGCACTTAAGCCTTTGTTCGATTTGCAGGCTACACTTTCCCACCTGCCGCAAAGCCACGAGTTTTTGATAGAATCCTTCAAATCTAAGGAGGGGCACCACTTGCTTTTTTACCCTTTTGAAGGGCGGTTGGTACACGAGGGTATGGCCAGTTTATTGGCTTTCCGCATCTCTAAAATAAAGCCGGCCAGCTTCTCCATTGCCATGAACGACTATGGTTTTGAGTTACTTACGGATGAAGATATCCCCATAGAGCAGGCTTTGGAGGATGCCGATTTCTTCTCCATCAACAACCTGATAGAAGACATACAGAACAGCCTGAATGCCAATGAAATGGCGCGCCGGAGGTTCAGGGATATTGCCCATATTGGCGGGCTGGTTTTCACCGGTTACCCCGGCCAGCCCGTGAAAAACAAGCATTTGCAGGCTTCAACGTCTTTGCTTTTCGAGGTGTTTAATGAGTACGAGCCGGATAATTTATTAGTGAGACAAGCTTATAATGAGGCACTTGCATTCCAGCTGGAGGAGTTTAGGTTGCGGGCAGCCTTACAGCGGATACAAACGCAAAGCATCGTTTTAAAAACCATTGAGCGCCCAACACCTTTCGCTTTCCCTATCCTGGTGGATAGCCTGGGCCGGGAGCGGTTAACCACCGAAACCATGGAAGAACGTATTGCCAAAATGGCCCGCCGCTACGGTGCCGATGAGGACGATGTACCGGAACCAAAGCCAAAAAGCAGGCGGGCGGGGATTGTGCGGAAAAAGGGGTTTTAGGAGCGATCCCTTAACCCACTCCTGTCATTGGCAGCGAGCCAGGGTGAGGTGGTACGCAGGCGCGACGAGAAACCTTCTACACCCAGCCTGCCGCTAAACAAATCGGATATGCAAGGTTCAATTGCACCGCATATAGGATTTCTCCCTCGTTCCTCAGTTCGAAATGACTAAATGGAGATATCTGGCCACAAAAAAAGGGACGGCTTTTCGGCTATCCCTTTTCAAATTATCTAAACAAACACTTTTAAGCCAGCTTGCGCTTTACTTCTACGTTTTCGTATGCTTCTACTATATCGCCAACTTCGATGTTGTTGTAGTTGTTGATGTTTAACCCGCACTCGTAACCGGTTGCAACTTCTTTCACGTCGTCTTTGAAACGCTTCAATGAGGCAAGTTCGCCGGTGTGTACTACCACGCCATCGCGGATAATGCGGATCTTGCTGTTACGGGTAATTTTACCATCCAATACCATACAACCTGCAATGGTACCCACTTTGCTTATCTTGAACACATCGCGGATCTCCACATTCGCAACAATCTTCTCTTCGAAGGTTGGTGCAAGCATGCCTTCCATCGCTGCTTTTATCTCGTTGATAGCATCGTAAATGATAGAGTACAACCTGATATCTATCTGCTCTGCCTCAGCCAGTTTACGCGCACCTCCCGAAGGACGTACCTGGAAACCGATGATGATCGCATCTGATGCAGAGGCAAGCAATACGTCGCTTTCCGAGATCTGCCCAACCGCTTTAGATATGATGTTAACCTGT
>CBFGNE010000494.1:0-3899 GCA_965649995.1 uncultured Mucilaginibacter sp. | reverse complement strand
GACGTGTACCTGAACACTGTTGTTAAATATGGAACTGTGATTGTGGTATTGCATGGTCTACATCGCGAAACATCCATAGCATAAAAGTAAATATTACAAGTGAAATCTTCCCCTTTCCCCAAAGCTATCTTGCTGTACAACAAGGCGTATGGGCTGGATCTGAAGGAATAGTTATAGAAAGTAAATAAAGACCTGAACGTTACTTAACTTGTCGCGCCCTCATCAACTTCGGCCTGCATGGCCCTAATCTCTTTTATCTTTGCCTTGTAAACAACATAGGTTTTGCATACAAGGTTGTTAAGGTTCATGTTATACCTTTGCGATTCACCATCAAAATCGGGATACCTGAATTTCACCCAAGGCGAACGCGTAAGGTTTAGTGGGGCAAGGGCATTTCGCCTAAAAGAACGCCACCAGCCGGGGTAATTACCATCATTATCAATTACTTTAAGCCCCAAAATAGATTTGCCAACGGTGGCACCGAGCTTAGTTTCTAATATAGCACCATAAACAGTGACTAATATGATGGCAATTGGCAAGCTATAAAATAGGTCTCCTGTAAGAATAAGTAATGGGATCAAGAAAATAAACAAATCAATAAGTTTTGCCCACAATCTTGGAAAGTGGCTTTCAATAGCCGGGTTGTACCGCATTCTGAAACTTAATTTCTCGTAATAACGATTTCCATATTCATCGGCAAAGGGGCGGTGAACAGTTTTTATCACTATTAATTCAGAGATCTTTTTCAAAATTTTGTGGTATCCGGAGCCTCTTAAAGTTTCCCCTCTAATTGTTGTGCTTTCTTAGATATAGAAAGATCATACGGTATTTTATGCAGCCACAGCTTTGCGTTGGCATAGTCCTTTTGTTTTACGTAACTCAGGGCCATATAATAAGCCGCATCGTACTTAAATGCCGATTCGCCATTATATAATTGCTGCAAAATGCCGCGCGCTTTTGCTTCCTGTTTATCTTCTATCAGGGTGATAGCATAGTAATAAGCAACCAGGCTGTTCTTAGCATCTGCGGCATATTCTTTGGCTAACAGCTTTTCTGCCTGGCTAAATTCCTTTTTATTATAGTAAGCCGCAGCCTTTTCTAAGTTGGTTTCGGCGCCATTTCCACGCTCCGCTACCGACATGGTGGTGGCAGTGCCGTATTCTTCGTATAAACTCTTCCTCCATGGGTTAAAAACAATCAGGCCCAATATCAGTACAGCAGCTACGGCACCTATCCAGCGGGTATAGTTTTTAAAAGAAACAACTTTCGCCTCCGGCTTAAAATATTGCTGGTTTAAGCTGCCAAGGGTTTGCTTTAAATTATCCAGGTTTTTATCAGGTGTAAGGTGCCTGCTCAGCGCGATGCTTGCCTCCCGGTATTGCGCTACATATTGGCGCAGTTCGGCATCGCCCTGCATTTGCAGTTCAAAATCTTTTTGCTCCTGCGCATCCATTTCCCCGTCTACATAATTTGCTGCCTGTAGCAGGCTGTCGTTTTCCATCGCCATTTGCTGTTAAGATTGAACCATTTTTACCAAAGATGCCATACACTCCGATTTTTTTTTGCGCAGGTACCCGTAGGTAACACCCATGGCCTCGGCAACCTTTTCCTGCGCCTCGCCCTGCATGCTCCAGCGGATAATTTCTTTGCAGCGCTCGCCCAGTTTCTCAAAAGCAGCCATAAACCTGTCGGTTTGTTGGTTTTGCTGTTCCAGTTCTTCGGCCAGCGCAAATGTATCTTCGCTACCTTCTAATACATCCTCGCCGGTATTTGTTACCGGGGAAACAGATCTTTTTTTCAACTCGTTAAACCATTTGCGTTTGCATACCATAAATAAAAAGGCATTAAAGGGGCAGGTAAGCTGTAAGCCTTTATCTTTTGCCTGGTGGTATATATCTATTAAGGCCTCCTGGAAAATATCTGCGGCATCATCCTCCGTACCATTATTAAAGCAGATGTAGCTCTTCACCTGCCGGGCGCAGCTTTTATACACCTCATCAATTAATGCAGCATCATTATTAAGCAGCGCTGTAATGTACCGCTGATCGGGATGGGTGGCTTTTATCATAAAATAGGTTGATGGAAAAGTACGAAAAATAAATTTTAAAAATATTTTGAAAAAGGGGGGTAACAAATTTTGGATGGGGCTGATATAGATGCAAACAACGATAAACACGGCGTAACGCTGAAAAGCCAAAACAGAGTAAGCAATAAAAAATTAAAAACCAGAAATCATGAAAAAGTTCAATTTAACCTCAGTAGCAGTTGCAGCATTATTATTAGTAACAGTATCCTGCAAAAAAGAAAATTTTAAACCCATCAATGCCGATGCAACCGCACAGGAATTTGTTGCCAACAACGGCCCTAAATTGCAAAAGGTAGAAATAAACGCATCGGCACTGCCACAAAGCGTAACCCTTGCCGGCGGCACAAAAATTAAATTCCCTGCCGGCTCCTTAACCATCAATGGCACGCCGGTAACAGGCACCGCAACTGTAGAGGTGATAGAAGTGCTAAAAAGAAGCGCAGTGATCTCCTTCGGCAGCAATACCAACCACATCAGCGGTGCGCCCTTAGCATGAGTCGGTTTTATATATGTTGACGTAATAGCAGGCGGCATCCGGGTAGACCATGATATGGCTGTACCTATGCAGATCTCTATCCCCGCTAAACGCACAGGCGTTACCCAGATATGGGAAGGTGTAGACCAGCAGGGCGCACCGCTGCAAGCCGCGGCAGCAGCACAAATGGCCTGGGCAGCACCTAAAGACCGCCCGAACGGTGCAGGCGGCAATGGCAAAGAAGTAATGGCTGTTGATGCTAACTTCACCTTTAACTTTGGCAGCACCGGCTGGATAAATACCGACGTATTCTACAGCTACAGCAACCCAAAAACAACCGTAAACGTGGCTTTGATCAACAACCCCGGCACTTTATCATCCTTCCACTCGTACAGCGGCGAAACTTATGTTTACTTCTGCGCCAAAGGCTCTAACGTGGCAGCACAACTATACACAACAACCGGCCCCAATAGCGTAAAAAGCTACGATAATGTAATGCCAATAGGTGTTGAGGGCAAATTCCTTACCTTCTCTATAAAAGATGGCAAATACTACTACGGCGAACTGGAAAGCACCATAACTGCCAACCAACAAGTAAGCCTTACCCTTACCGAAACAACAGAAGCAGCAGTACAGGCATCGATAGATGCTTTGGATAACTACTAAGCAATCTAACCTTTAATCAAAAAGATCGGCCCTGTTGCGGGGCCGATCTTTTGATGGTTTAAGGAAGCCTCACCCCAACACTTCTCCGAAGGTGAAGGGCTTAAAAAAGGGAATTAGAACCCTCTCCCCTGGAGAGGGCAGGGTGAGGCTTCGGAAACATTGTTGTAAACGTTTAATTTTCTATATTTATTCGCTTTATAAGCCCAACCAATTCTGCCTAACCACATGAAAAAGATATTGTTATTTGCATTCATCTGCATTGCCGGGGAATTGCACGCACAAGGCCAGTTGGGCGTTATGCCCGCCGATACTGTGCCCGCTATCATTAACCATACTATTGAGGAGGGAAGGGCTAAATTCTCCCCGCAGCTGCGACCCTTGCGGCCGATAGCCGGGGCACCCGCGCCATACTTTACCTATTTTTGGGAATTTGGCGATGGCGGTTTTAGTTTTGAGAAAGAGCCGGTGCATTTGTATATCGATAGCGGCAAGTTTGACGTAAGGCTTTACGCAACCAACAACTACGACGATGGCAAACGACCGCCAACCCGCCCAAAGCGCCTCATCAACAAAACGCCAAAAAAGATGATGGCGGCTGTGCCGATACCTTCTAACATTTTTCAGCAGGGTGGCAGCATTACACTAAAAAATAATTGCATGCCCAAGCCCGGC
>CBFGNE010000493.1:0-3906 GCA_965649995.1 uncultured Mucilaginibacter sp. | reverse complement strand
CAAAAGGCACAACAACCATTTACAACGCCGCTTGCGAGCCATACTTACAGCAGCTTTGTAAAATGCTGAACCGCATGGGTGCCAAGATCAGCGGCATCGCATCAAACCTATTGATTATAGAAGGTGTTGACAGCCTTGGCGGAACCGAGCATACCATGCTGCCGGATATGATAGAGATCGGCTCGTTCATCGGCCTTGCTGCCATGACGGGCTCTGAGATCACGATCAAAGACGTGAAGTACGCCGAACTTGGTATGATACCCGATGTTTTTAAACGCCTGGGCATACAAATGGAACTGCGCGGCGATGATATTTATATTCCGTCGCAAGACCATTACGAGATTGATACCTTTATTGATGGCTCGCTGCTTACCGTTGCCGATGCGCCGTGGCCAGGCTTTACGCCCGATTTGCTGAGCATTGTGCTGGTAGTAGCCACACAAGCAAAAGGATCGGTCCTGATACACCAGAAAATGTTCGAGAGCCGCTTGTTTTTTGTAGATAAGCTGCTGGATATGGGTGCCAATATTATCCTTTGCGATCCGCATCGCGCTACTGTAATCGGTTTAGATAAACAAATACAATTACGTGGTATCTCAATGACTTCGCCCGATATCCGCGCCGGCGTATCCTTGCTTATTGCAGCCCTATCGGCACAAGGCAAATCAACCATTTACAATATCGAGCAGATAGAGCGTGGCTACCAGAATATAGATGCCCGCCTGAAAGCCCTGGGAGCGGATATTACAAGAATATAATGTTAGAAAGCGAAAGGTAAATGGTTAAAGATAGCTTCGGCATAAACCCAGCCTTTTACCCTTCGCCTTTTACCTTTAACCTCCTTTCTTTGTTCTTTCGCCTTTTTCAAATATCTTTAGCGCAACCAACTAAGCCATTTAATGTCCTATAAAAACCGGAAGCCTGGGTACTCCAAGTTTATATTGATATTTGTTGCCCTAAAGGTGCTGCTTAATGTTGTCGCCATCAGCCGGTTTGGCTTTCACCGCGATGAGTTTCTGCACCTGGTTTTAGCCGACCACCTGGATTGGGGGTATAAAGAAGTCCCGCCTTTCATTGCCATACTCGCAAAAATAACCCTTTCTGTTTTTGGCGATTCGGTATTTGCGGCAAGGATATTCTCTACGGTAGCCAGCGGGTTAATTGTATGGCTTACCGGGCGCATTGTGGTAGAACTTGGCGGGCGCCGGTTTGCCATTACGCTGGCATGCCTTGCGCTTATTTTTGCCCCGGCCTTTGTGGCAAGTGGTTATCTTTTCCAGCCCGTAGTTTTCGATCAGCTTTGGTGGGTGCTCACTGTTTGGCTGTTTTGCAAATACCTCAATACTGCCGATGTACGCTACCTGTACTGGCTGGGGGCAGCGGTAGGTTTCGGCATGCTCACCAAATACAGCATGGCGTTCTTTACCGGCTCGCTCATTATTGGCATACTCATCAGTAACGAACGGAAGCTGCTTTTCAACCGCCATGTCATCATTTCGGCCCTTATTGCTGTGTTGATATTTTTGCCCAATGTTATATGGCAATTTGTGCATCATTTGCCGGTAATTACCCATGTGAGGGAATTGCGCGCCACGCAGCTCGATTATGTAAAGCCTTCGGCTTTCATAATGGGGCAATTGCTGGTAAACGGCCCCTCGCTTTTTATCTGGCTCACCGGCTTTTTCTTTTTATTGTTCTCGTTCAAGCTGAGGCGTTTCAGGTACCTGGCTATCGCCTACGTGCTCATCTTCCTGTTCCTATTGTATATGGATGGAAAAAGTTACTACATTTTTGGCGCCTACCCTATGCTGTTTGCAGCCGGCGGATTTGCTTGCGAGAAGATGATCACGCGGTCGTGGGTGGTGCTGAGGATTGCTGCGGTAGTGCTGTTTATTTTACCAAATTTATTATTGCTGCCGCTGTTTTTGCCGGTACTTTCTTTAGATAAAACAGTAGCTGCCTTTAAATACGCAAAAGAGCACGTAAACTTTTTAGATTTTGCCGTTACCTGGGAAGACCAAAAACAACACCCGCTTACGCAAGATTACGCCGACATGCTGGGCTGGGAAGAAATGGCGCAGAAAGCTGCGCAGGCCTACCACAGCCTTACGCCCGAGCAACAGAAGCACGCGCAAATATTTGCCGATAACTATGGCGAGGCGGGTGCCTTGCACCATTTCCACAAAAAGTACAACATGCCCGATGTGGTGAGCCTCAACAGCAGCTTTGCGCTGTGGGCACCCGATAATTTAGATGCCAAATACATTATTTACGTAGACGATGACGACAATATTACTGCACGCCTGGCACCTATTTTAGAAAGCTACAAACAAACCGGTGAAGTGCTTACCCCATTGGCCCGCGAAAAAGGGACGAAGATATACCTGCTGGTTAACCCCTCGCCAAAGCTTAACGAGGTTTATAAGGCGGAATTGGCGAAGAAAAGATTGGAGTAGATGTGCAGGTGTGCAAATTACAGATGTGCAGATGAAGACAAACCAAGCTATCATGTTAATCTTTAAATCAATAAATCGTGTAGCATGCGCGGACTAAAAACTATACTCTTCCTTACCATTTCTAACATGTTTATGACGTTTGCTTGGTATGGCCACCTTAAGTTTAAGGAATACGACTGGGGCAAAAACCTGGGGCTTATATCTATCATTTTCATCAGCTGGGGGCTGGCATTTTTCGAATACCTTTTCCAGGTGCCTGCAAACCGTTTAGGCTTTAAGGATGATGGCGGGCCGTTCACTCTCGTTCAATTAAAGACTATACAGGAGGCTATTACGCTCACCATGTTTATGGTATTCACCATCGTTTTCTTCAAAACCGAAAAGCTGGGCTGGAACCATTTGGTAGGTTTTGCACTAATTGTTTTAGCCGTGTTTGTTATATTTAAGAAGTGGTGAGCTACGTATGTGCAGATGTGCGGATTTCAGATGTGCAGATGCTTATCACTTCCCGTGCTCCCAATATATTACCTCGCTCGTTTTCCCGTAGAATATAATGATGAACACGCCACCCAACGAGTATGGTGGCAGGTAACCGTATACTATCCAATAGCCATCGGCATAGCCTACGGTGTATGGCCTCTCCTCTCTGACTTCCTCCTTGCCAAATATTGGGAATAAGATCTCTTCGGCAGCAACGGCTGCGCTGGCCTCATCAGTTATGCGGGTTTTCGCAAATACCCTTTCCTTCGGCGCGTAGCGTTTACGGTAATACTTTATGGCCTCTCTCGATTTCACGGTCGAAAGATGCATAGTTTGCCAGGTGTTATCGCATCCGGCCAATAAAAACAAACAGGCGATAAGGAGGATTTTTTTCACAAACCTAAAATAAAAAAAGAGGCGCAAAATTTTACGCCTCTCCTTAAATTATTTTGCTTTTAGTTGAGTATCCGCCTAAGCCGATATCGCATTAATAATATCGTACTGCGTGATGATCTCTATCCTGCCGTTATCATCCTCCACCAGCACTGCTATATTATCCTTATTGATCATGCCGGAAATTTTATCGATAGAAGTATTCAAATCAATAAAGGGGAATGGCGCAGTAGAAATACTGGCAACCGTTTGCGATTTTACACCCGGGTTTTCCATCAGCGAGGTTAAGATATCGCTTTCGGTTATTTTGCCAATTACCATCCCTTTTTGAGTAACGGGTATCTGCGATATGTTAAGCGATTTAATGGTGTTGATAGCCTCTAAAACGGTTTTCTCGCAATCTATCGTAACAATCTCCTGGTTTTCTTTTTTGTTGATGATATGGCGGGCTGTTAGTTTTTCTTCTTTGATAAAACCACGGTCGCGTAACCAGTCGTCGTTGTACATTTTGCCAAGGTAGCGGGTACCATGGTCGGGGAAGATCACAACTACCACATCGCTTTCTGTAATCGTATCT
>CBFGNE010000492.1:0-3914 GCA_965649995.1 uncultured Mucilaginibacter sp. | reverse complement strand
ATAAAGTATCGGTTTCTTTATTGCTGGTAGTATAAGTGTGGTTGTATGCGTAGTTACCTTCTAAAAAAGAGTGTTTACCCAATGGCTCCTGGTACGATAAATTTGCGCCGTAAGCGTTGGTGCGGCTATCTGTATAAATTACCTGATTTTCCGCCGATGTTCGTAACGAGCCCGGCGCATAGTCGTAAATGGGGTTATCGTACTGGTTGTTTTTATTGGTAGAGCCGTTAAAGCCGATGCTTAGGTTACGGCCGCGGCTATTAAAACGGTGGTTATATAAACCGGTTATACCAAAATTTGGCGCCGAAGAATTGCTGATAGAATTAGCCGTGTACGACTGGTTCACCGCGCCATTCCTTGTAGAATTTACATTATCGAAACTGGTAACATCGCTGCCCGAATAAGAGAATGTAGGGGTTAGCTTTAAATAATTAACAGTATCTGGTTTCCACTCCAGATTAAAATTAAAACGGTGGTTAACCGGGTTGTTTGTTTCTGTGCTTTGGCTATTGCTTTGGCTAACCGTATTTGCCGATGCATTGGTTTGGAGGGTAGTAGAGTTGGTAAAGATTGTGTTATCGTTAAAGCTGTAGCTACCGTATACAGATAAGGTTTTGCCCCACTGGTCCCTAAAGTTTAAGCCGATTGAGTGAGCATTGGTTATACCGTTGGAGTTGATTGTTGAACCACTACCACCGCCACCACGTAAGGCATTGCCACGACCGCCACCGCCGCCGCCGCCACCAAAACCACCTCCCCCGCCGCCTGTAGGCGCACCGAAGCTGAATGTGTTTACGTTGGTGTTGTTAATGCTACCTAATACCGATAACTGCTGATCGCCTTTGAATTTGAAAAAGTTTAAGAGACCCAGATAACGGTTATCGTTGGTAACGCCAGGATTTTTCGGTAATGCGTCCGATCCGTCGCCAACAGTTGCCTGCCCAAAGTAACCGTAGTTTTTATCCTTACGAATAGTAAAATTGAGTACCTTATTGGGTTCGCCGGTTTTTACGCCGGTAAGGTTGGCCTGGTCGCCGTAATCATCAACTATCTGTACGCTTTCTATTACGTCTGCTGGCAAATTTTTGGTGGCACTTAAAACATCGCCGCCAAAAAAGTCCTTACCGTTCACGCGCACTTTAGTAACCTGCTTGCCCTGAGCCGTAACAGTACCATCTTTGGCCACATCAAGCCCGGGTATCTTTTTAAGCACATCTTCAATCGGCGCATTTTCGCGTACTTTATAAGCCGAAACGCTGTATTGAACGGTGTCTTCTTTAAATACAACCGGGTTAACTCCAACGATAGTAACCACGCCAAGCTGCCTTGTTTCCGATTTTAGGATTATAGGGTCAAGCACGATGGCTTTGCCATCGGCGGGTAAGTTATAATGTTTTATAATCCCCTGGTACCCGATAGAGGAGATTGTTAAAGTGATTTTGGTGCCTTTTATAGCCGGGAATACAAATTTACCATTGCCATCTGAGGTAGTTGATAGGCTGTCGCCTTTCTCTGATGATATTTTAACGTTGCTGCCGGGTAGCGTAAGTTTTGTAGAATCGATAACCGTCCCGACGAGGGGCCGGCCACCGTCCTGTGCGTTCGACCTAAGCGCAGTGACTGATAGGATGGCAAGCAGTAAAAGGATGTATTTCATAACGTATTAAAAAGCGTTCAAATGGTATCGTAGTGTGTAGTACACATATATTGTGCAAATGTTCACTTTATTGAAATTAAATAATTATTAATCATAGCATTGTTACATATTATAATAGGTAAACAATAGGATTGTTACATACACAAAAACAAAGCCCCGCTTGTGGCGGGGCCTATTATAAAAAGTTGTACAAAATGTTATGCAGCTGCCCGTTTCTTAATTAGACAGGTGCAACGCCGACGCTACCTGGCTATAGTTGCGTAGGTTGATATTTGGATGCGCCGCACCAAAAGTGGTAAGCGAAGTACCCTGTATAATAACCACCCTAAAATCTAATCCACTGGCTGTAAAGTTTGATTTAACGCTGACGTAACCCACGCCATATGACGATAAGCTGAGTGTTTGCCCGGCTTCGGCGTATGGCATGGCAAAGAAACCGCTGTTGCTGCCTGTTATTCTGAAGAACATAAGAACCAAGCCCTTGTCAACTATATCTTGTGTTATTTGCGGTACGCTAAATTGGGTAAAGCCTGTTAAAACAACGGTCCTGTTGGTCAACAAAACACTCGATACGTTTGCATTGCCATCTGCCCCGTTAGCGCCCGTTGCACCATCGGCACCATTTTGGCCGGCAGGGCCTTGCGGGCCGGCGGGACCCTGTGCACCGGTTGCTCCTGTAGCACCAGTTGCTCCAGCTGGGCCAGTTGCACCTGTAGCGCCATTTTGTCCGGCAGAGCCGGTGGCCCCTGTTGGGCCTGCGGGACCAGCTGCCCCTGTGGCGCCTGTTGCTCCGGCAGGGCCTGTAGCTCCCGTTGCACCCGTAGCTCCGGTTGGGCCTGCGGGGCCGGCAGCACCAGTCGCGCCCGTGGCACCGGCAGGGCCCGTGGCACCAGTTGCGCCTGTTGCGCCATTTGTTCCGTTAGCGCCAGTTGCACCTTGCGGGCCTTGAGGCCCGGATGCTCCCGTAGCACCAGTTGCTCCCGTGGCACCGGTAGCGCCGGTTGCTCCGTCGGCACCGGCTGGGCCTGGTGTGATAGTTTTTTTGCAAGCCCCGAGGGTTGTTAAGCAAATTATTGAAATTGCAAAAAGAGTAATTTTTAGTTTCATAATCGGTTGCGGTGTGTCGTCTTTGTACGGCAGGCATGTTAATAAGTTTCAATGAATGTGGAAAGAAATAAAATTTCTTATTAAAGCAAAGAAGTTTCGCTGCCAGAATAGCCCACATAATTGTTAACGCATGTTAAAAAACAGCATTAAAAAGAATAAAACCTTTATTTAAGCGTTTTCGTTTAACATTATAAATCTTTAACCTATGGATAACATCACTAAGTCGCTCCACGCTAAAGTACACACGTGGATGGATGCTATTGGCTTCAGGCTCAACGCATCACAAACTAACTTTAAGAATAAGGTTACCACTAATCATTATTTCTTTGAAACCTTTAATTTCTTCGAAAAAGCAAAGGGCAGCGATACTTCAAAAGCAAAATTTCTGTGTTTTGACATGTATGGCGAGAAGGTGAGCGTACGGTCGCTGCTGGACCTCCAAACCGCTTTTTTCGAGAACATCAGCCAGCTAAAATAGTTGCCCCACCTGCATTGCTCTTATTAACTAAAACAAAAGCCCCCGCTAAATAGCAGGGGCCAAGTTCATTTGTGTGCTTTTGCCTGGCAGCAAGCTTAGTAATTTATCTCGGTCTCCTGTTGTGGCTCCGGTTCGGCTAAACGCCCTACTGTACCACCAATTACATTAATAACGGGTTTGGTTGGGTACAGGGCTTCTTTTATGCGCAGGCGTAAATCGGCATAGTGTGCCGCGGTTAGCGCATCACCGCCTTTTGGTAAAGCGATGCTTATCTTAGTTAATTCGGCACGCACCATCGGCCTAATATCTGATAAAGCAATATTGATTGGTGTTAAGCCAAAATTTGCAAGTTGCACGGTGGTGGCCCCGGGAAAGCTCTGGCTGGCATCTGTATTTAAAAACATTTTTAAGTTTTCGATATAGCCGCGCTGCAAATTGCGTTGAAACTGATCTGGTTTGCCGGCAGGGAATACTCCGCCGCGAAGGTCGGTAAGCAAGTTGCCTACTGTGTAAGCCAGCGCACCGCTTTTTGCCTGGTTATCAAACATGCGCGCCAGGCGCGATGGGTTAAGTACGTTTGCCAACGCATTTATCTGTACCGATTTAATACGGCCAATAACTACGCCATTATCAAACTTGCTCAACTCCGTCGTATTGATGAGCCAGGTTGGC
>CBFGNE010000491.1:0-3926 GCA_965649995.1 uncultured Mucilaginibacter sp. | reverse complement strand
TTCCCAAAGGCCGGGCGGCTGGTATGGGTTTACGCTTGGCCCGCCAATTTTAGGGTTCAACAAACCGCTGCTGGCCAAAACCAAATCGCGTACAAATTCCGCAGGCAGCCTGTTGCGCGGGCCTCGTGCGAGGTAAATATTATCAGGGTCGTTTTTTAGTTTCTCCGGGCTAACCGCTGCAGATTGCCGGTACGTTGCCGACATTACCACCTGTTTCACCAGCCGTTTCATATCCCAACCATGGTTCATAAAATCTACAGCAAGCCAGTCCAGCAATTCGGGGTGCGAGGGTAGGTCGCCCTGCATGCCAAAATCACCGGAACTTTTTAAGATACCCTTGCCAAAAAATTCCTGCCAAACCTGGTTCACAAAAACCCTTGCAGTAAGCGGGTTCTGTTTGTTAAAAAGCCACTCGGATAGCCCAAGCCTGTTTTTTGGGTAATTTGCCGTAAAGGGCAATATCGCTTTGGGTGTACCGGCGGTAACCTCATCGCCATGGGCGTCGTAATTGCCACGGTTAAGCACGAAGGTTTTGCGCACGTACTCGCTATCGGCCATAATGGATACAATGAGCTTATCCGTATCCTGCTTGTTGATGAATTTCAATATGCCTTTCGCGTCCTCATTGCTGATCTGCATCATGGGGCGCTTGGCGTAAGTTTCGGCACCGCCCACGGTAGACTGCAGCCCCACTTCTTTCACGCTATTAAAAAACGCGAACACCTGGTAATACTCTTTTTGAGAAAAGGGGTCGTACTTGTGGTCGTGGCAATGGGCACATTCCAGCGTAACGCCAAGCAGTGCCTTGCCGAAGGTGTTGGTGCGGTCGGTTACATAGCTTACGCGGTACTCCTCATCAATTACACCGCCCTCTTCGGTAATTTTATGGTTGCGGTTAAAAGCGGTTGCCAGTATTTGCTCTTTGGTGGCGTTTGGTATCTGGTCTCCGGCAAGCTGCCAGGTAATAAATTTATCATAAGGCAGGTTCTCGTTAAAGGCGTGTATCACCCAATCCCGCCATGGCCATTGGGTACGGTAATTATCATCCTGGTACCCGTGCGAATCGGCATAACGCGATACATCCAACCAGTGCAATGCCATTTTTTCGCCGTATTGCGGATTAGCCATCAACTGGTCAACAACTTTCTGGTAAGCATCCGGGCTCTTATCCGCCAAAAAGCTATCCATCATTTTGAGGGTTGGCGGTAGCCCGATAAGATCGAGGGAAAGCCTTTTCAGCAAGCGTTCTTTATCGGCTTCGGCATTTGGCTCAAAGCCTTTCTGCTCCATTTTCTGCAGCACAAAGTTGTCTATCGGGTTTTTAACCCAAGCGGTGTTTTTTACCTGGGGCACAGGATGCGTGCGCGGGGCAACAAAAGCCCAGTGTTTCTCGTATTTGGCACCCTGTTTTATCCATTTTTTCACAAGCTCCACTTCATAATCCGAAAGCTTTTTTAGGTTAGATGATGCCGGCGGCATTTGCTCGGCGGTATCTTTTGTAGAGATACGGCGGTAAACTTCCGACAGCGATGGATCGCCCGGAACGAGCGCGTGGGCGGTTGGGTTATCTTTTAATGCGGCGTAAGCAATCTCGGGGACATCCAGCCGCAAGTCGGCTTCGCGGTGCCCGGCATCGGGGCCATGGCATTTAAAGCATTTATCAGAAAGAATGGGGCGGATATTAAAATTGTAGCTTACGGTATCGGGCACCTGCTCTTCACCTGCCTGTTGCCCTGCCGAATTGCAGGCATGCAAGGCATATAAAATGCAGCCCGCCATCAACAGAAAAATGATGTACAATTTCCGGAACATGAGCTTATAATTTGGTTTACGATCAGCGCGTTTATCAAATGTAGTTAAACCAAAACATTTTTAAGCTTTAAAATTTAATCATTCCGAAAACGTAATTAAAGTGTTACGTTGGTGATTATGAAGAGCAAGGCAATTTAGGCATTTTACCTTCTCCGGGTGCACACCCGTAAACTAAGGGGCAAACCAGACGCGTGGCGTCGATCGATTTTGTAGCAACGGATTTCAATCCGTTGTTGTAAGATAACAGCTACATGGAGAACCGTCGGTTCGTCCGATATTAATCGCACGTATAGGTCGTGCCTACAACACTCATCAACAATCGGGGCAACGGCGGGTTAAAACCCGCCGCTACAACATTTGTCGAGCCGATGGCTCTTTAAAAAATTAAAAGCCCTTTAATTGACGGTTATCTCTTTATGCAAAGGACATTATTAAACAAGAGGGGCGAAATAAAATATTCCGGACATGCTGCGCTAATCCACCGCCACGTAAACCTTCGATTGGATATCCTCAAAATTTTTGCCGGCCACATCGTACACATCAAAATCGGCGGTGTAGAGCCGCCCCTCGGCGGTGGCCCAGATGTGCTGCCAGGTAGCTGCAATATTTGCCGGGAATTTTCCTTCGGGCGTGTAAACCTGGTAGGTGCTTGCCGGGATGGCTTTGCCGGTAAAACCCTCGGGCAGGTATTCGATAGAACTCACTTTGCAACCGAGGATGGCGGTGTAATAATCCGTATGATCGCCTTCATAATCGGTGTACACGCAATACAGTTCGCTGCCCTCTTTATCCTCTAAATTTTCGGCCAGGTTTTCCTGCGTAAATTTTTGCCAAAGGCCACCAATATCTTTATCGGCATGCCCATCTTTATTAATAGTACGTACGGCGATGCCCGCAACAAAAAACATGGGTAATTCTACTGTTTTATAGTCCATTTTGCTATATCACTATTTGTTATATCGGTTTATATTTATATTGATAAACAGATTATTATATAATTTATTTAAATAGGTTATTTAAATACTTGGGCGTATTCGTGATTTTCTGAGAAATAGTTGCTAATGCAGTATCACCTTTTGTTATAACGTTTCACAATTCATTAATAAACAGTTAATTATGCGTTTTATTTAAATACTGCACGCTGCGCTGCTTAAAAATAATTTTGCGTAAGGTTTAGCACTAATTGGTTATGAGAAAAGGGCGAAAACCGGTACCCGCCGCACCCCTGCTATATTAAAAAAACTTAAATACAGCGCTTAAATATAGCCTATTTTTCTACCAAAAAAGGTGTGCGGGAAATAATAATTATGGCTCTGCCCTACCCCTTATGTTAAGGGCTGTTTCTCTTCGAGCATCTTTTTTAAGCCACCATATATCGCCTGCCAGCTTCCTTCCGAGTGCTCTTTTGCGGCCTGGTCTTTAATATTTTCCTGGGTTATTTCCATGGTGGTTACGCCATCTTTTTCATCAAGTTTGTAGCTCACTATTTGGTAATTTTCGGGCTTATCCTCCAGGCTGCTCATGCTGCTCCAGTAGCTGTACTTCACATATTCGCCTGGGGTTATCTCCAATATCGTCCCCTTATCCTGGTAAGTTTTACCTTCCCATTCGCCGCTCCAAACAATAGGGCTACCCTCCATCCAGGACGATTCCTGGTTGGTGCCAAAAAAATATTGCTTCACCATATCGGGGTCGGTTAGCCCTTTCCATACTTCTTCTTTCGGTACGTTGAATACCACGGTTACTGTTAAATTAATGCCTTCCATAATTTTGTTATTTGTGTATTGGTGTTAGTTTTCCTTTTATCATTGCTGCTTTTATCAGCTTAAAATCCTGCTCTCCTATCTCAAAAAAACCGAACCTGAATTTAAACCCCCAGACCTTTTTATTTTCTATAAAATCCAGGCCGTCTATCAGCGGCGCTATCGGTGTTTCCTCTGCCTCGTAAAATTCCACATTGCGGCGGTATGGCGTAAAATCCTCCCGCATTTTATGCTGATAAATTTTATCGTCGCTTACTCTACCAATGGCCGTAAATGCCTGTAAGGGCTCTTTGCCCCCGTAGGTATGCTTCGGCGAATAAAACAACACCCAATCGCCCTCCTCAAGCCGTT
>CBFGNE010000490.1:0-3951 GCA_965649995.1 uncultured Mucilaginibacter sp. | reverse complement strand
GCCTATACCGAAAAACAGATTCAGGAGTTTTTAAATGGGTAAAGTTTTTATTACCGGTATTTCAGGTTTCCTGGGCTCTAACATAGCTAAAGTACTGCTAAATAATGGGCACCAGGTTGTTGCGAATTACCGGGAAAGCTCGTCTAAAGAATTATGCCGGGAATTTGAAGATAAAGTAACCTGGGTGTTGCAGGATGAGCAGGGCCAATGGGTAGAAAAAATTAGTATACTATCACCATCGGCGGTAATCCACGCAGCATGGCTGGGCGTAGGCCACCAGGATAGAAACAATTGGGAAATACAATCGTTAAATATTGATTATTTACAAAAGATATTAGCAATTGCAGGTAAAAGCTCGTCAAAACAATTTATTGGCTTGGGTTCGCAGGCGGAATATGGTGTATACAACGGTTGTATTGATGAAGATCATGCATTGGCACCCACAGATGCTTACGGTCGCGTAAAGCTGGTTTGCAACGAACTTGTGAAACAGTATGCAGTTCAATACGATATTAACTGGTATTGGCTCCGCCTTTTTTCTTTCTTCGGCAAAGGTGAAGCGGATAATTGGCTTATACCATCCCTTGTAAAAAGGATGATGAATAATAACGAGATGGATTTTACAGCAGGTGAGCAGAAATATTCGTACTTATATGTGAATGATCTAGGGTTAGCTATCAATAAAATTATAACAAACGGTGGCAAATCTGGTATATATAATATATCCGGGAAAAAAGTACTGGCGCTTAAAGATCTGGTTGAATTTATAAGGGAGAATATAAATTCTTCTTTTCAACTAAATTTTGGTAGGTTACCTTACCGGGCAAATCAATCCATGCACATGCAGGGTAATTCGGCAAGGTTTGTAAAAGAATTTGGAGAGTTTGATGTTTCTGATTTTGATACTTCCTTATTGGCTACGATCGAGTACCTGGCAAAAAAATTTAAAGATCAATTGAAATGAAGGCATCTGATTTTATAGCCACTTTTTTAGAAAAAAAAGGGGTTAAACACGTTTTCGAATTATCGGGTGGCATGATCACGCATATACTGGATTCGTTAAACCAAAAAACATCCATTAATATTATCACCATGCATCATGAGCAATCTGCGGCTTTCGCTGCCGATGCTTATGGGCGCGTAACCGGCGTTCCGGGTGTTGCTTTGGCCACAAGCGGGCCCGGAGCAACCAACCTGTTAACAGGGATAGGCAGCTGCTATTTCGATTCGACACCCGCCATTTTTATAACAGGCCAGGTAAACCGCCACGAGCAAAAAGGCAACCGCAATATACGCCAGCTGGGTTTTCAGGAAACGGATATTATTGCTATGGCCGGCCCCATTACCAAAGCCTGTTTTAAAATTGAAAGTGAGCATGAATTGCCGCAGGTTATGGAAAAAGCCTTTGAGCTGGCCATGGAGGGCCGGCCCGGGCCGGTATTGATAGACATCCCAATGGATGTGCAGCGCGCCCAGGTAGAAGTGCTCTCTGAGCCGGAAAAAGGCCCGGCTTTGGTGGGTCCGCCTGCCGGCGTACTACAAGATATTTTTAAAAGTATAAAAGAGGCAAAACGCCCCCTGCTTTTAGTTGGGCGTGGTGTAAGGGCCTCTTTTGCGAAGGAGGAAATGGATGCATTTCTGAAAAAGACAGGGGTGCCGGTAATTACTACGCTGCTTGCAGTTGATGCTGTGGAATATGATCATCCTTCGCGCGTTGGATTTATAGGAAGCTATGGCAACCGCTGGGCAAATATCGCCTTCGGCGAATGCGATCTGCTGATCGTAGCAGGCAGCCGGCTGGATATTCGCCAAACTGGTGCCGATACAAAATTTTTTGAAGGCCGTACCATATATCATGTAGATTGCGAAGCTGAGGAGATAAACAACCGTGTAAAAGGTTGCGTACCTATTGTAACGGATGCAAAGCAATTCTTTATCGATTTTAATAACGCTGCCGAGGCAGAATTTTTTGCAAAGCCTTATGAGTGGCTTCAATATATAAACGCCCTTAAAGAGCAATGGCCCGATACTAATGAACTGAAACCAAAAGGTATCAACCCTAATTATTTTATGCACATCTTGTCGCATAATTCGCAGGCTTCTAAATGCTACGTTGCCGATGTAGGGAGCCACCAGATGTGGGCGGCGCAGTCGGTAGAGATTTACAAAGACCAGTTGTTTTTAACATCGGGTGGAATGGGGGCGATGGGTTATGCCCTGCCCGCAGGCATTGGCGCATGCTTTGCCTTAAACTTAAACCCTGTTATTGTAATTGCGGGCGATGGTTGTATGCAGATAAACATACAAGAACTGCAAACTATTGTACGTAATAAGTTGCCGATTAAAGTTGTTGTGATGAACAATAAAAACCTCGGCATGATCCGCCAGTTCCAGGATAGTTATTTCGAGTCGCGCTACCAGAGCACCTATTGGGGCTACAGTGCGCCCGATTTTGAAAAAGTGGCTAAGGCCTATGGGATGGATGCCCTTACCATCAGCACTGAGGATGAAATGGAAGAGGCCGTGAAATGGATGTGGAACGACACCAATTTTAATGCACCTGTATTGCTACAGGTAATGATAGATCCGCATACCAATACCTATCCTAAAATTGCGTTTGGCAAACCGATAACCGAAATGGAGCCCTTTGCAAAGCCAATAGAAATGGAAAGTACCTAATATATAAAATAAAGCATGTTAAAAAATATTACAACGCCAGAACTGGAAAAAAGCCTTCGGGAAATCGCTAAGGCCAAAACAACGCAAATTATAATACCTGGTAAAAACTATATACCAGTTACGGGTAAGGTACTAGATGAAGAAGATATATTGCTTGGAGTTGATGCTGCATTAGATGGCTGGCTAACTGCCGGCCGTTTTGCCAATTCATTTGAATATGACTTTGCCAAATACTTTGGCGCACATAAAGCATTACTGGTAAATTCCGGCTCATCTGCCAATTTGGTTGCATTTTATGCATTAACCTCTACAAAACTTGGCGATCGCGCGGTAAAACCGGGCGATGAAGTTATTACCGTAGCCGCCGGCTTCCCTACCACGGTAAACCCAATGATACAGTTTGGAGCTATACCTGTTTTTGTAGATGTGGATATAGCAACGCACAACGTGAAAGCTGAAGACATTGAAGCAGCCGTATCGCCGAAGACAAAAGCGATCATGATTGCGCATTCGCTCGGTAACCCGTTCGATCTGGATGAGGTGATGCGAGTAGCAAAAAAATATAACCTGTGGGTGGTTGAGGATGACTGCGACTCGTTAGGCGCCACATACCGCGGGCAAAAAACAGGTACCTTCGGCGATATATCTACCTTCTCGTTCTACCCCGCACACCATATTACCATGGGAGAGGGCGGTGCCGTTTTAATAAACAACCCCGAATTGGCAAAAGTTGCCGAAAGCTTTAGGGATTGGGGCCGCGATTGCTATTGCGAACCGGGTAAAGACAACACCTGCGGATGCCGTTTCTCTCAACAATTGGGCTCGTTGCCATACGGGTACGACCATAAATACACCTATTCGCATATAGGCTTTAACCTAAAGGTTACTGATATGCAGGCTGCATTCGGTGTGTCTCAACTAAAAAAGGTCGACCATTTTGTACAGCGCCGCCGCGAAAATTACAAGGCCTTGTACGAACGCATGAAGGAACTGGAAGAAATTTTCATTCTGCCTGAGCCTACAAAACACAGCGACCCATCTTGGTTTGGCTTTTTACTGACCTTGCGCGAAGGCGATGCTGCCGACAGGCACATGCTGGTGCAGCACCTGGAAGAACAAAAAATAGGCACCCGTTTACTCTTTGGCGGCAACTTGTTGCGCCAACCAGCTTATGCCAATATTAATCACCGTACTGTAGGCAACCTTGCTAATACCGATACCATCATGAACCAGTCGTTTTGGCTTGGCGTTTGGCCCGGGTTGAACGAAAGT
>CBFGNE010000489.1:0-3956 GCA_965649995.1 uncultured Mucilaginibacter sp. | reverse complement strand
ATTACTTGTATATTCTCAATTTTTGTTTCGTCGGCAGATAGTTTGCCTTTGGCAATGGCCAATAGGTAGCCGTCTGTGCCGGGTTCGGCGTAGTCCCAAAACACTACGCGGTTAGTACTAAAGCCCGGGTCGATATTTACATCCAACAAACCGCCCTGTCCCTGTGCAACCACGGCAGGCAGCCCTGTGATGCTTTTATCCGCTTGGCCGTTAGCTTTCAGGATGCGCATGGTTCCGCCCTTTTCGGAAATAAGGAAACGCCCGTCGGGCAGTACACAAAGTCCCCAGGGGCTTTTCAGGTCGCTGGCTATTACGGTGGCGGTTATGGCAGTTTTAGTTTTAACGCCCGGCGCACGGGTTTGCCCGGCAAAAGCGGGTTTGTAATCACTGTTGGCGGCTTTGGTTTCAACCGGGTCGCCCTCGTTTTGCTGGAAAGCAGCGCGGCTAGTTGCTGTTGCGGCTAACAGCCCAACACTTAATATAAAAGTTTTGCAGGATACAGATAGCATAGTATAACGGTTTTTGTACAGGTGAAAATTGAACATCCTAAGGTAACATTTAGTTTTTGAAATGGCAGCGGCTGCCGCTAACGTAACGGCATTGGTACTTTATGTGCCGGCAGCCAAATCAATATCTGTGTTTAATCTTTATATTTAGCTGATTATTGGAGGGCTGCGGCCAATGAACAATTAATATACTTTTATGTTAACTCTTAACATTTCTTGCAGATACTATAATCCGGGCGTATATGAGTTATAAACAATTACTTGCAATTGTTTTTTTCCTGGCAGCATCCCATTTGTCGTTCGCCCAAAATACGGTCGATGCTGATAGTATTACCCTGATAGCCAACCCCAATTTTGATAAGGCGGGGCGGTTTAAGCGATTTGTCCTGGGCACAAATTACCGTAAGGTTTGGGCGCAGCCTATAAAAATGCCGGTATTCCATCTCGATAAAGAAAAAGGGGGGCTGCGCATTACAGGTACCGGCGGCGGTAACCAAACCAGCTCGCTGCAAATGGTTGATTCATCGGGCCGCGAGTGGGTGCTGCGCTCGGTTAACAAAAGCATCTCGCGCGATCAGCCCAAAATATACAAGAACACCCTGGTAGAAGACATTATGGTTGATGCGGGTTCGATAGGGCACCCCTACTCTGCCCTGGCTGTGCCACCCATGGCCGAAGCATTGGGCATACAGCATAGCAACCCCAAAGTAGTTTACCTGGGCGACGACCCTGCTTTAGGCAAATACCGCGAAGAGTTTGCCAATAAAATGTACCTTTTTGAAGAACGCGGCCCTGCGGATGGATCAAAGGATATTAATACCGAGAAGCTGCAGGCGAGGATGGAAAAGGATAACAGCCAAAAAGCCAATGCAAAACTCATCCTCCGCGCCCGCATATTTGATATGATAATGGGCGACTGGGACCGCCACGGCGGGCAGTGGAAATGGACGCGCAATAAAGATTCCTCAAAAAACACGTTTGAACCCTACCCGCGCGACAGGGACAAGGTATTTTACACCACAGGCGGGGCTATATTCTGGGCAATGTCGCTGGCCAAGCCAAACCTTCAGGCTTATACCGACCATATCCGCCGGGTCGACCTGTGGAATTATAACACCGTAGCGTTCGACCTCTACTTTCTGAACGAGCTGAACCAGAAGGATTGGGACGATGAAATAGCCTATGTACAAAGCGTTTTAACTGATGGCCTCATGGAACGTTCGTTAAGGCTGATGCCTGCCAACGTTTATGCCGTGTCGGCGCCGGCCATTTTAAAAATCTTTAAACGCAGGCGCGACCGTATCAAAAAATACGCCATAAACTATTACCACTTTTTGGCTACAAGGGTGGATATAGCGGGATCTGACAAGAACGAAAAATTTACGATAGCCGAAAAAGACAATGGCGATGTGGCGGTTACTATCAACAAAATAAAAAAAGACAGCATTGGTAAGGAGATATACCACCGCACTTTTAAAAAGAAACAAACTAAAGAACTGCGCATATACGGGCTGGAAGGGAAAAACAACTTTGAGGTAACCGGCAACACGCCATCGCCCATAAAAGTGCGCCTTATTGGCGGCCACGACACCGATACCTACGTGGTAGACAGTACCCTGCAAAACCGCAAAGACCTTTACATTTACGACCGTAAGGACCAGGAGAACAACCTGCCTTCCAAATCGGCAGCGCACCTGGTGCTAAAGAAAGATACCGCTATAAACAAATACATCCGCCCCGAGAATAAATACAACACCATTACCCCTATTGTGGCGCTTGGGTACAGTACAGAGGACGGGCTGCAACTGGTAGCAGGTGCCAATTACGTACGGTATAGTTTTCAAAAGCACCCGTACTCCAGCCACCAGCATTTATCGATAAACTATACTTTTCAAAAAAAATCATTCATTGTTAATTACAGCGGCGTATTTAAAAATAAAATAGGGCACAACGACCTGCTGATAAACATCACCGAGCGCGGGCCGCGCAATACCAATAACTTTTTCGGGCTTGGCAATGTAGGCGAGTTTGACAGATCGAGCGGTAAAGAATTTTACTATTACCGCAACCGTTACGATTATGCCGTTGCCGATGTGCGCATAGCGCACCAGTATAACCACTGGCAGCTGAGCGGCGGCTCGGTAACGCAGTTCTACACCGCCTCTGAGAATCATAACCAGGACCACTTTTTTAAACAGTATGATCAGCTGCATCCGGATGCAAACGTGTTTAAAGCAAAATTGTACACCGGGGCAATTGCCGGCGCGGTATTAGATACCCGTAACAACAGCACCTTTGCAAACCACGGGGTGGTATGGCGCACCACGCTAACAGGGCTAATCGGGGTAAACGTTGCCGATCATGCAACGGGCGCTATCCTTTCTACCTTTAGCTTTTTTTTACCCCTTAAAGATTCAACCATCGTACTGGCCAACCGTACCGGGGCAGGCACCATCGTTGGGAAAGGCGAGTTTTTCCAGATGATGAACCTGGGTGGCTTAACCATGCGCGGGTACCATACCAGCCGTTTTATTGGCAATACCATGCTATATAATAACCTGGAACTGCGCGCCAAGCTTTTTCAGTTTAATGCCTATGTTTTCCCATCAGCCTTTGGCTTAGTTGGCTTTAACGATACCGGCAGGGTTTGGCTCAAGGGCGAAAGTTCGGATACGGTACATAACACCTACGGCGGCGGTATTTTCCTGACGCCATACAACGCCTTCCTGCTCGAAGTTGTTGGGGGCAAAAGCCCCGAGGGAACATTGGCTTATATTAGTTTTGGGTTTAGGTTTTAAAAAGCAATTTTTAATTCGGTATTAGTATCTATTTAATTGGATTGCCGAAAATTATAATAAATTTTTATCTTCGTTTGCCTTTGCCCCCGGCATTAACATTTATCGTGCTCTATGCTGTTCAACTCCTTACATTTTGTAGTTTTCTTCCTGATAGTCACGCCGCTTTACTTTATTTTACCGCATAAATTCCGTTGGATATTGTTGCTGATTGCCAGTTGCTATTTCTACATGACGTTTATCCCCATCTACATCCTCATCCTCATTTTTACTATTATTGTAGATTATTTTGCAGGGATACTGATAGAAAAATCGGAAGGGCGCGAACGGAAACTGTACCTCATCGTGTCGTTAGTAGCCAATATTGGCGTGCTGGCATTTTTTAAATACTTCAACTTTTTAAACGAAAACCTTGCGCTGCTGATGAGCGAAATTGGCTTGCGTAACGCTATACCTTATTTGTCGATTGTATTGCCGGTAGGGCTCAGTTTCCACACCTTCCAGGCCATGAGTTATACCATTGAGGTGTACCGCGGCAACCAGGCGGCCGAGAAGCATTTCGGCATCTACTCGCTTTATGTAATGTTTTACCCGCAACTGGTAGCCGGCCCTATAGAGCGCCCGCAGAACCTGCTGCACCAGTTTTACGAGAAAC
>CBFGNE010000488.1:0-3960 GCA_965649995.1 uncultured Mucilaginibacter sp. | reverse complement strand
TAAGGTAGCAGGCGTACCACTGCATACTGATACAGGGTTAATAACTAAAGCTGGTGCAGTAGGAGCTGGCGTTACCGTAACGGTTATACTGGTTAAAGCCGCGCTTGTGCAAATACCGTTAGAAGCCTCAACGTAAAAGGGCTGGCTTGCATTTAATGGGTCGGTAGTAAAAGTTGTCCCGGTAAACAGAACGGTAGTTTTTGCAGGCGACGCATACCAAGTGTAGGTAAGGCCGGCATCGGGTGCGTTTACCGAAATGGTGGCCCCGCTGCCTGCACAAATAGCATTTACCGGAGCTAAAACAACGTTTGCTGGCTGTGGCTTAACCGCTATGGTTACGGTATTGCTTAGTAATGGAGCATTACATGCCCCGGAAGTTATCGCGCGGCGGTAATAAGTGGTAACGTTGCTAACAGGAGGGTCGTAATCCTTAGCTGTTGCCCCGGCTATAACGCCGAACGTAACATTGTCAACCGAACCTTGCCATTCAAACTGGTACGTTCCGTTGCCGCCTGTTGGTGTGCTGCCGGTAATAATAGCCGCATTGCCAGTGGTGCAAAACGACGTTACAGCAGGGGTAGTAATGGTATTATTGGCAACAGCCGGTATAACGGTTATGGTAATTACATTGCTTTTAACGGGTGTATTACAGGTGCCGGAAGAAACAATACGCTGATAGTAAGTGGTGGCTGTAATTGCCGTCGGGTCGTAATCTTTAGCGGTTGCGCTTGTAATGTTGGTAAAGGTTACGTTATCCGCAGAACTTTGCCATTGGTAGGTATAAACGCTGTTGCCGCCTGCAGGGCTTGAGCCTATAAGGCTTGCAGGATCGCCGGTGGCACAAAAGCTTGTTATCGCCGGTGCAGCAACTGTGTTATTGCTTATGGCTGCTATGGGCTGTACGATTACCTGGTAAAACGAATCGTAAACGATGGTACCGCCCGGTGCCGTAGTTTGGCGGCGAAGGGTATAAGTAATGTTTGCGGCAGTGTTATTCACCAGTGCCGAGGTTTGGTAGTTGGCACTGTTGATGGTACCGGGTGCATTTACCCATGTACTGCCCTGTAAAACCTGCCAGGCAATAGCGCCGGCGGGCGCCGGTGTATCGCCGGCAATTGTATTTGCTGTACCCACACAGGTAGTAACTGCCTTTGCAATCAATACTGTTACTTTATAGGCCACAGGTGTGCATCCGCCGCTTACGGTGTAGGTTACCGGGTTGGTAAAGTTTTGCGCAGTGCCCGATGCCGGTGAAAGCGTACCACCATTACTGGCGGTTATGGTGGGTATCAGCGCGGTAACATTTGTATTTGGCGCAACAGCTACGGTGATGGTTAAATTAGTTTGATCGATAACCGCAGGGGCAATTTGCTGCGGTATAGTAGTAAAGGCTGTTATTTGCGTTGTTGCACTTGTTCCCTGCACGTAATGGGCCAAAAAGGTGTCAGAGGTAAAATTTTGCGCGGTGCGGTTAGTTATGCTACAGCTCGTAGGGTCGAAATTCACGGTAGAGCAAAACGAACCGGCAAGCATTACATCATCTGTATTAATGATAGCCAGCTCTATCCCCAGGGTAAGGTCGCAATAGGGGCTGCCGCCGCTAAAGGCCCACTGGTAATTGCCGTTAAGGTCGTATTTGGCGAGGTAAAAATCACGTTGGCCGTGATAGGATACATTTGCAATCGCAGCGGCCGGGTTAAAATCAATAGTCCCTGTAAAATATCCGGTGATATAAATATTTTTGTTCTGGTCGTTCCGTATCATGTAATTGAACGAACTGCCTGTAGCGCCACCAATATCCTTCGCGAAAACAAAAGTACCATTTGCCTGGTACTTTGCCAAAAAGCTATCCTGTATGCCCGATAGCCCAATAGTGGTGCTGCCGTTAAAAGTAAGTGGTGCGTTAAACGAGCCGCTTAAATACACATCACCGCCGGCATCTATGCTGAGGGCCGAACCATTGTTTATAAAATTACCCGCAACGTACCTCACCCATATCAGTTTGCCTGCGGGTGTGTATTTAGCCAGGAAGGGTGTGTTAAAGCCGCCGGGCGGCGAATTTTGGTGCGTACCCAACGGGTCGAAATCTACGGTGCCCGAGTACGAACCCGAAACTACTATGTTGCCCTGGCTATCTATGCCGTTACCAAATACCTGTGTATCGCCTGCCGTACTGCCGAGGTTTATATCCCATAAAAAATTGCCGGTCGCATCGTATTTAACAACGAGGGCATTATAGCCGCTTAAAGCAGTTTCGGTGTGGCCGCCTATGCTTATGGTTTGCTGGAATATAGTTGTTGCGATGACATTGCCCTGCGCGTCGGCAGTTACCTGCTCGCCCCGGTCGGTACCAAAGGCGCCAATAGTTCTTGCCCACAGCACGTTACCGCTGGTGTTAAGGTGTATCACAAATATATCTTCATCGCCGTTGCTTTGCAGCGGTACGCCCCCGGCGTTAAGGTTGGATGACCTAAACTGGCCTATAATTGTAGGGTTGCCGTTAATGTCTATCCCCATGGCATTCACCTGGTCAAGGTCGCTGCCGCCCATGGATACAGCCCACATTATGGTGCCATCGGCCTTGTATTTAGCTACGTAGATATCATAACCGCCTACGGACGTAAGGTTCTTTACGCCGGAAGAAGGGTCGAAATCTACCGTTCCGCTAAAGTAGCCAGCAACGTAGATGTTGTTTTGGGCATCGGCAACCATTCCGGTTGGTTTGCTGTCGCCGCTACCGCCCATATCATCTACCCATGTTGGGTGTGGCAATTGGCAGTACCCGGCGAGGGGTATCAGCAGCATGAAAATGAAGAGTGGGCGTAGTAAAGTTTTTATCATTTATTAATTTGTACCGAATATAACATTTATACCTGAGGCAAGCGCTGCCATTGTATGCAGACGGGGCTTTTTCATTTTTAAGTGTGTAAAGATTATCGTTTATTTGCCCTTATGTTTGATTTGAAAAAAGCCATTTTAAAATATTTACCTATACACTATTTTAAGGCGTTAAGCTCCTATTCGCAGGAAGGGGAGGACATGGTGCTCCGCTCTTTTTACGAGGGTAAAAAAAACTACAAAGGCTTTTTTGTGGACGTTGGCGCACATCACCCTTACCGTTTCTCTAATACCCAGCATTTTTACAAAAGCGGCTGGCGCGGCATCAATATCGAACCTACCCCCGGCGCTATAAAAGCGTTTAACATTTTCAGAAAGAACGATACCAACCTTAACATCGGCATCAGCGGCGTAAAGGATAAATTAACCTTTTACTGTTTTAACGAGCCCGCCCTTAATGGCTTCTCTAAAGAAATATCGCAGGAGCGTAACGCCACATCAACAAAATACCACATTACCAGCGAAGCGGAGATAGAAACCTGGCCACTATCTGATGTGCTGGATAAATACCTCCCTGCCGGCCAGCAAATAGATTTTTTAACTATCGATGTGGAAGGATTGGACCTGCAGGTGCTAAAATCAAACAACTGGGCAAAATACAAACCATCGTACATCCTGGTAGAAGACCGTATAGATTTTGAAAACCTAACCAGTTCTGAAGTATACGCCTATCTAAAGAAACAAGGGTACCAGTTGGTTGCCAAAACACTGCGCACCCTGTTTTTTAAATACAAAGCTTAGTGCTTAACGTACTTTTGCAAATAGTTGGTTTGTGTAGCCTGATCCTTCCTCCATATGGTAAGTGAATCGGTTGTAACTCGCTGAATTTCGAAACTTCGCTCCAGGGGTGTGCCTTTATCCAGCAGCAACTGGCATCCATCGGTAATACTCCATGTGCCATCTAAGGGCACGCCATCGCTCACCCTGTTGTAAGATGCATTGGCATTAAGCTGGAAAAACCCGATAGGGTATATGGTATAACCGCCTGTTACACCGTTCGCGTCATAGCTTTCTACATAGATAGTAGTGTTATCCCAGCGATTTTGCAATTGCGCAAGGGTA
>CBFGNE010000487.1:0-3962 GCA_965649995.1 uncultured Mucilaginibacter sp. | reverse complement strand
AAAAATCAACTTTTTTTTAGCTTTTTATTATGCTGCCTGCCCTTTTGCTTAATAGCCGCAATACCGGGTATTTACATGGCGCTAATAAACGGGTATGTTAACATTGCCATTGCCGATGCTGCCTGTGTGCTGGTTATTGCTGTGGTAACGTTTGCCAACCGCCTGCCGCTGCGGCTGCGCAAACTGAGCGTTGTAGGGGTGTTTTACTTCCTGGCGGTGTTCCTTACCAATAACCTTGGCTATTTTGGGCCCGGGGTGTTTTATTTATTTGTTATAACCATCCTGTCGGCTTTAATATTCCAGATAAAATATGCATACTGGAGCGTAGCGGCCAACACCGCATTGCTTTTGTTTTATGCCCTGAATATCCAATTCCGGTTTTTTGAGTGCGCGCTTAACAGCGTTTATACAGCCGGTAAATGGATCGCGTTCAGCTCTAACCTTACGTTCCTCAGCATTGTACTGGTGGTGATGATACACCATATTTTCAGGAGCCTGGAAACCACCATGGTTAATAAAGATGTATTGCAGGAGCGGTACAAAAGTATTTTTGAACTTAGCCCGCTGCCTATGTGGCTGTTTGATACGCAAACGCTGGCGTTTGTGGATGTAAACGAAGCTGCTGTAAGGAACTACGGTTATTCGAAAAGCGAGTTTTTACAAATGACCATAAAGGATATTCGCCCCGCCGCAAACACGGTGGAGTTGGAGCAACTTGTGGAGAACAACCGGCAGTCGGGCGTGTTTTATGCGGGGCACGCCCAGCACGTAACAAAAAGCGGCGAAACGATATTTGTAAATATAGAGAGCAACTTTTTTTCGCTGGAGGGCAGGCAGGTGAGGCTGGTGCTGGCCACCGATATAACCGAGCAGTTGAACAGCGAGGTGGAAGCGCTAAACGCGGGCTTAAAAATAAAGGAATCGGAACTGAACCTGAGGGCTATTTTTAATAGCACCAATGATGGCTTCGTGTTACTAAACTCCTTTTGTTGCGTAAAGCAATTTAACTCGAAGGCTAAAGACTATATAAAGTTTGGCGCTGCGCCAAGGGAATTTGAAATTGGTAAAAGTATTTTTGATTATGTGGAACCATCGTGGCTTAAAAATTTTGAGGCGGTGATGCGAAAAGTGTACGCCGGCGAAATAGTGGAATACGACCGGAAATACCAGGCGGCACCCGGAGAACTGGCCTGGATACGCTATACCATAACACCGGTGTATGAGGGCGATACCATAAAAGGGGCCTGTATATGCGGGCGCGATATAACGGCGCGGAAATCGTACATTGAAGCGATTGAGCACCAGAATAAAATTTTCAGGGAGATATCGTGGATGCAGTCGCACCTGGTAAGGGCGCCGCTTGCCCGCATTATGGGGCTCACCACCATGCTGCATAGCCCTGCGGATGATACGGAGAAGGAAGAGATACTGAACTACTTAACCATATCGGCAAACGAGCTGGACAGCGTCATCATCAAGATCACCGAGCAATCAAACATGATCATCGAAAAATACCCCACCCCGCCGGTGCAGTCGCCCAATGCAGAGCGGTAATTATGAGTTTGTTGGCTGTTGTCATCAGTGGCGTTGCGCCTTTGTTGGTGTTGTCACCAACAAACCGGATGTTAAACTTCATTATTTGCTGTCTCTTAGCTGTTTTAGGGTTTCGTTCCATTCATCGTCTGTGAACGGTTCAGCTTCGGGCGCATTTTTTAAACTTGTTATCGCCCCAATTAATAAATATGTTTAAATTATGCCTCAATAAAAATACCATTAACCGCGCTGTAATGAGAAGAATTTTACTGATTTCCTTACTGTTTGTAACCAGCTTTGCGGTTGCGCAGATACCAAAAGCAAAGAAAAAAACCTTTGTAAACGATTACGCCAACGTACTTACTGCCGGCGATATAAAGGGACTTAACCAGAAAATATACATTATACAAAAACAGGCAGGCGTGCAGCTGGCCGTGGTACTGGTTGATAAAATACCGGCTGCCTATACCATAAAAACCTTCGCCAACAAAATAGGCAGCAAATGGCATGTGGGCAAAAATAAAAAAGGGCTGGTATATGTGGCGGCCCTGCAGCAGCACCAGCAGCGCATCGCTGTGGCCAGCAACCTGGATACGGTTTTTACCACCGCAAAATGCGAAGCAATACTGGCCGACATGAAAACCGCCTACCGCAATAACGATTATAACGGCGGATTAACCATTTTGGTAAACCGGGTGCATAATGCTTTGATTGCACCTGTGGCACCGGTTGCGGGGCCGCAACCGCAAACTGCGGCAGCCAAGCCAGCCATTGGGGGGACGGAAAAAGAGGATAATAGCCTGCCGATACTGGTGGGGCTTACCGTTTTAGGCCTGATCATATTGTTTATATTCAGGTATTTTAAAAACAGAAGCAGGCGGCAAATGGAGGCTTTTTATGCGCAGCAATACAACCAGGGCCCCGGCGGGCCGGGTGGTGGCTATGGCGGTGGTGGCTACGGTGGTGGCGGCGGCTACCGCGGGCAACGCAGGCGTGGATCTGGCGTGGGCGGCTTTGTTGCGGGTGCGGCCCTTGGCGCGGCCGGCGGCTATGCGGCGCGTTATATACAGGATAAAATGAATGAGAACGACGGTGCGGGCGTAGATACCCCTAACAACTTTGCGCAAACACCAATAACCGAAGATAATAACGAAAGCAACTGGGGTAACTGGGGCAGCGGCGACACGGGCGACAGCGGATTTGCGGACGACAGCAGCGATTCGTCATCCTCGTATGATAGCGGTTCATCCTCGTATGATAGTGGTTCGTCATCAGACAGCGGGTTCTCCTCAGATAGTGGCTCGTCCGACAGCGGGGCAAGTTCGAGCTGGTAGGGTTTTCGCCTTTTGCCTTCGCCGCTTTTGTTGGGTGTTTTTTGCCTTTGTTTGTGTTTTCACCAACAAACCGAAATGCCTGCGCCGCAACATCAAAAAAACCTGTTTTGCCGGCAATTTGCAAAGCCACAATTAAGCCGCCTTTTTTGCACCGGTCCGCACAGAAAATCAAAGAAAAACACCGAAAAACCGCAGAAAAACGCAAATTTCTGGACATCGCCATTTTGCTGTGCGAAACTGTACGAAAGTGTGCGAAACTGTACGAAGTTGTACGAGCCGCCGGAAAAATTGTACGAGCTGTACGAAACTGTACGAACTGTACGATTCGTACAGTTTCATACGATGCTCCTGGGTAATCCTGCCTGGGGTTTACACTTGCAATTTGGTAACTTCCTCATTACAACGCTGCAATAAATTTAACAGGTAGTTCATAATTACTATACTTGCATAATATTATAAATACTGATTTTATTATGAGATTTAACCTGATGGCCGGCTGCGCGCTGGCGATAATGGCTGTTGGCAGCGCCGCACAGGCACAGCAAACACCGCCAAGTCCCCCGGTATCCAACTACAACTACCACGATGCCTTTGCACCCTTGTTCTATACCAAAAATGGCAGTGAATACCGCGCGGCAGACGGCCAACCCGGCCCAAAATACTGGCAAAACCGCGCCGACTACCAATTAACCGCCCACCTGAACGACCAAACCAACGAAATAATTGGTACCGAAGCACTTACCTATACCAACAACAGCCCTCAAAGCCTCGGTTTCCTGTGGATGCAGCTTGACCAGAACCTGTTTAAAGCAGATTCGCGCGGTACAGCCATCATCCCACCAAGCGGAAGCCGTAACGGTGGGCGCGGCCAAATGCCTGATGGCGGGTATAAAATAAAGTCGGTAAAAGTGGGTGGCGTTGATGTAAAATACGCCATTAACGATACCCGTATGCAAATCTTCCTGCCCGAGGCACTTAAGCCAAACGGCGGCGTAATAAAGCTGAATATCGAGTATTCGTACATAGCCCCCGAGTATGGGTCTGACCGTACGGGCGTCCTCACCACAAAAAACGGCAAAATATATACCATTGCTC